>JBKPIY010000089.1:0-24024 GCA_046730475.1 Actinomycetota bacterium | reverse complement strand
GATCAGTCCAGCTTCTCCTCACGCGGGAACGTTCCCGCGCCGACATCGGCTCCTCTACCTCCGTCGCACAAGGCGCAAGCGCTCACGAGCCGGTAGACATCCGGATCAGGATCGGCCGATGGACACTGAGGAGCTGCGTCGCAATCTCGCCAATATTCCTCCGTTCGACCTGCTGTCGCTCGAGATCGTCGCGCTCGGAGAGGGCCACGCGAGCGTGCGGCTTCCGGCGCGTGATCACCAGAACGCCACCCTCTTGTTCGGTGCGGGCGAGGCCGCCTCCACCGCCGCGTTCTACGTGACCTTCGGCGATCACTTCGAGGGCGTGATGACCGGCTTGCGGGGGGCCGAGGTCGCCTACCGGCGTCCCGCCGCCGGCGAGGTCACCGCAACGGCGCGCATCGCTGAGGACCCGTCAGTGGCCCTCGGTCAACTTGCCGCGCGGGACCGCGCGCGGGTGACCGTCGACGTTTCGCTCACAGACGAGGCCGGCACGGAGGTGGCGACGCTGACAGCCGTGTGGGGGATGCGCCGCGTGTCATGATCCGCGACGACTCTCGAGGATCCGCAGGGGCTTGTGCCTAGCGCCGCAGCTCGGTGCCGTCGTAGAGCTTCTTCACGATCACGGCGCCGGGCGGGGCCGCCTCCACGCAGAGGTTGCAGAGGACGCACTCGTCGAGGGTCTCGCGGACGATCTTCACCTCGCCGTCGCCGTCGGCGAAGATGTCGACTGGGCAGACTTCCTCGAGGGTCGCCGCCAGGTCGGCATCGCTGCGAAGCGAGGCATCGATCTCGACTTCGATGAAGATCCCGTCCCGATCGGGCATCAGCCCAGGGCTCCCTTCACCTTGTCGGGGATCTCGTCGATCCGCTCGACCACCGGGATGCCGGCCTCCTCGAGGCGCTTGATCTTCTCGGCGGCGGAGTCCTCGGCGCCCTCGACGATCGTGCCCGCGTGGCCGAAGCTCATCCCCTTCATCTCCTCCTCGTCCATGAACTTGCCGGCCATGAAGGCCACGATCGGCAGGTTCGAGTCTTGCTCAGCCCGCCAGTCGACCAGCTCGGCCTCCATCCGCCCGCCGGGCTCGGTGTAGATCACGATCGCCTCGGTCTGCTCGTCGGCCTCGAACAGGGGCATCAGCTCGGCGTAGGTGGAGCCGATGATCGCGTCGCCGCCGATCGAGACGGCGGTGGAGACGCCGAGGCCGGCGGCGGTGAGGGTGGAGGAGATCTCGGTCGTCATCCCGCCCGATCGCGACATCACTCCGACCGGGCCGGGCTCGTATGCCTTCGCCGCGTCCCTGGCCGGACCTCCGATCCCGCCCATCTTCGCGACCCCGGGGGCGATCACGCCGAGGCAGTTCGGGCCGATGATCCGGGCGCCGCGGAGCGCAGCGAGCTCGCACATCTCGGCGACGTCTCGGCGGGGGATCCGCTCGGTGACGACCACGATCAGCTTGATCCCGTTCTCGATCGCCTCGAACACCGCGTCCTTGGTGAAGGCGGGGGGGACGGTGACCACCGAACCGTCGATCGGGCCGCCGTAGCTCTCCACCGCCTGCTCGACGGTGTCGAACACGGGGACGCCGTGGACCTCGCGGCCCTTTCGCCCGGGGGTGACGCCGCCGACGACCTTGGAGCCGTAATCGAGGCACTCCCGGGTCAGGTTCACCGCCTCGCGCCCGGTGATCCCCTGGACGATGAAGGTGAACTCCTTGCTCAGGAGGATGGTCATCCCTGGACCTTGGCGACGGCGCGGCCGGCCGCCTCCCACATCGACACCGAGCGGTCGCAGTACTCGACTCCGTAGCGGTCGAGGATCTTGTAGCCCTCCTCCTCCCAGGCGCCCGGGATCCGGAAGATCACGATCGTCTCGGCCGGATCCTTGTCCAGCTCCAGGCAGGCCTTGATCACCCCGCGGGCGACGATGTCGACCCGGGTGTTGGAGACGATCGACATCATCACCGCGATCTTGTCGACGCCGTCCTTCTTCAACACCTCCATCGCCAGGCCCTTCGACTTGGCGACGCTCGGGTTGCCGCCGATCTCGGCGTAGTTGGCGGGCTTGCCGCCCTGGGAGCGGACCGCGTCGGTGAGGGTGAGCGAGCCGCCGCCCGCCCCGATCACCAGGCCCAGGTCGCCGTCGAAGCCGTGGTCCTTGCCCTGGATCACGCCGCGGTGATCGGCGCTGTCGATCGCCTTCACGTTGCGCTCGAACTCGCTCGGCTCGTACAGCTCGCGCGGCTCGTCGAGACCGACGCCGATCTCGGACAGCATCCTCCGGTGGCGTCCGACAGCCTCGTCCTCCATCTCCATGTGGGCGTCGAGGGCGACGAAGGAGCCGTCGGATAGCCTCGCCAGCGGGTTGATCTCGGCCAGGGTCATGTCGTAGTCGCGCTGAAGCTGCGCGAGGCGGGCGAGGACGGGGGTGGCGTGGGTGAGCTCGCGGCCAGTCAGGCCCCCCGCCTTGGAAACGACCTGCTTGGCCTGGAAGTCGGAGATCGAGCGGAGGTTCGAGAGGTGGCCGCGGCCGACGTGGTCCGGGTGCTTCTCGGCGACCTCCTCGATGTCGATCCCGCCCATGTCGCTGAACAGCATCATCGGGCGCTTGGCGCGCCCGTCCCAGAGCACGGCGGCGTAGTACTCCTGCTCGACCTCGGCCTTGGGGTCGACCAGCACGCCGACCGGCATGTGCCCGCCGATCTCGAGCCTGAGGATGTGCGCGGCGTGCGCCTCGGCCTCCTCGGGGGTGTCCGCGAACTTCACCCCGCCGGCTTTCATCCGGCCGCCGGTCAGGACCTGGGACTTGATCACGGTAGGCCCGCCGATCCGCTCGGCGGCCTCCCCCGCCTCGGCGGCCGTCTTGCAGAAGCCGTAGTCGGTGACCGGGATCCCGCCGCGCTCGATTATCCGGCGCGACTCGTATTCGTAGAAGCGCATGAGCGGGCGGCGAAGGGTATCGGGACCGGCCCCGGCAGCGCCCGGGCGGGTGGCCGGGCGATCTCGGCCGGCGGGGCCTGCCTAGAGCCCTCTAGGCCTCGGCCACCTCAGCGGCGGGCTCGGCCGTGCGCCGCGGGCGCAGGAGGACCGCGGCCGCGACCGCGCCGAGCAGGCAAAGGACGGCGCCGCCGCCGAAAGCGAGCTGGAAGCCGTCGGTTTGGGCGGCCGCGGCGGATACGCCCGCGGCGAGCTGCGAGTTGGTGTGCGAGACGGCGATCGTGCTGAGCACCGCGAGCCCGAGCGCCCCGCCCACGAACCGCGATGTGTTGAGCAGGCCCGAGGCGAGCCCGCTTTGTGCCGCGGGCACCCCCTGGACGGCGACGATCGTGGCGGGCACGAGCGAGAGCCCGAGTCCGAAGGCCGCCAGCATCCCGCCGGGGAACGCCTGCGCGAGATAGGTGCCGTCGGGCGTCACCTGGCTGAGCAGGGCCTCGCCGAGGGTCGCGGCGATCATCCCGCCGGTCAGGGTCACTCGCGGGCCGACCCGCCGAGCCAGCCGCGGAGCGAGCTGGGCGCCGGCGGCCACCGCGAGGGTCATCGGAAGGAACGCGAGCCCAGTCTCGAGCGCTGTGTGATGGAGCGTCTCCTGCAGGTAGAGGGAGAGGAAGAACCACATCGCGAAGATCGCTCCGTAGAGCAGCAGGATCACCAGGTTGGCCCCGCGGAGCGTGCGCAGCCGGAAGATCCCGAGCGGCATCAGGGGGTCTCTCGCGATCTTGCCCTCGAAGAGGGCGAAGGTGACCAGCAGCGCCAGCCCGGCCGCGAGCGGGACGAGCACCCCGGGCGAGCTCCAGCCGAGGACGTCGGTGCGGACGATCCCGTAGGTGAGGGCCACCATTCCGATGGTCACCAGGGTCGCGCCCGACAGGTCGAAGTCACGCCCCGGGGTCTCGCTGCGGCCCTCCGGGATCAGCCGGCTGCTGAACAGGACCACCGCGAGCCCGATCGGCACGTTGATCACGAAGATGGCCGGCCACCCGAAGCCCTGGGTGAGCAGGCCGCCGAGGAGCACGCCGGAGGTGGCGCCGATCGCGCCAACCGCGCCCCACGCCCCGAGCGCCCGGTTGCGGGGGGCGCCCTCGTCGAACGACGTCGTCAGGATCGCGAGGCTCGCCGGCGAGAGGATCGCCCCGCCGATCCCCTGGATCGCGCGCGCCCCGACCAGCGATCCGGAGGAGGGGGAGACGGCGCAAAGCAACGAGGCGGCGGAGAACAGCAGGGTGCCGGCGAAGAACACCCGGCGCCGCCCGAGCAGGTCCGTGGCGCGGCCCCCGAGCAGGAGGAAGCCGGCGAAGGTGAGCGTGTACGCGTTCAGCACCCACTGGAGGCCGTTCGCCGAGAAGCCGAGGGAGTCGCGGATGTGGGGCAAGGCCACGTTCACGATCGAGACGTCGAGGATCACCATGAACTGGCCGAGACAGACGACCAACAGCAGCGCGTTCGAGTTGCGCCGCACCATGTCCCTTGTCGCGGTGACCGGGTTCACCGGCGGACCGCGTCGAGGATGTAGGCGGCCTCGACGGCGGCGGCAAGCCGGCCCAGGCTCGGGCGGTGCTTGTCGTCGGCGGGGGCCGGGGTGGTGGTCTCGGGCTTGGCGTTGTCCATCTGGTCTTGCCCCTCACTTTTCGATAGTACGAGACTCATCGTACCAAAAGTTCGATGGGCGTCGTATAATCGAACCATGCAACTCCACCATCCGACCAGGGACGAGATAGAGCTCGAGGTGGTTTTGCACTCGCTCAGCGACCCCCATCGCCTCGCGATCGTCCGCCGCCTCGCCGCGGACTCCGAGCCGCGTCCATGCGGTACGTTCGGCCTCGATGTCACCAAGTCGACGCTCACCCACCACTTCCGGATCCTCCGCGAGGCGGGGGTGATCGAGCAGCGGCGAGAGGGCACGACGAAGCTGAACTCGCTCCGCCGCGAGGACCTCGACGCTCGCTTCCCCGGCCTCCTGGACGCGGTGCTCGCGTCGGCCGGGGTTTCGGCGTAGCCGATTTCGCTTGATTCCATTCCCGGCGGAGTCGTAGTCTTCGCCTGCCAGTGAGCTTCGTGTCCGCGTCCACGATCCGGCCGTCCGCGCTCGACGATCTGATCGCGGCCCTGGCGGGGCGCGGCTACACGGTGATCGGTCCGACCGTGCGCGACCGGGCGATCGTCTACGAGGAGATCTCGTCGGCCGCCGACCTGCCCGAGGGGATCACCGACGAGCAGGAGGGCGGCACCTACCGGCTCCACGCGCGCGGCGACCGGGCCCGATTCGGCTTCAACAACGGGCCCAACTCCTGGAAGCACCACCTGTTCCCGCCCAACCTGACCCTGTGGAAGGCGCGCCGCTCAGAGGACGGGGGGATCACCTACGCCGCCCCGGAGGAGGAGCGCCCGCGCTACGCGTTCATCGGGGTCCGCTCGTGCGACCTGGCGGCGATCGGGGTCCAGGATCGCGTCTTCATCGGCGACGCCTACACCGACGCCGACTACGAGGCCCGCCGCCGCGATGCCTTCATCGTCGCCGTCAACTGCTCGAAGGCCGGCAACACCTGCTTCTGCGTCTCGATGGGGACGGGCCCGAGGGCGCGCGGCGGATACGACCTGGCGCTGACCGAGCTGCTCGATGGAGAGCATCGCTTCCTGGTCGAGGCGGGCTCCGATCGCGGCGCCGAGCTGCTCGCCGAGCTGGAGGCCGCCGAGGCCGCCGACGAGGACCGCGAAGCGGCGGCCGAGGTCTCCGAGCGCTGCGCCTCGCAGATGGGACGGGAGCTCGACACCGACGGGATCAAGGAGCTCCTGTACCGCAACGTGGAGCACCCGCGGTGGGAGGAGGTAGCAGACCGCTGCCTCACCTGCGGCAACTGCACCCTGGTGTGCCCGACCTGCTTCTGCCACACGGTCGAGGACGTCACCGATCTGGCCGGCGCCGAGGCCGAGCGGACCCGGCGCTGGGACTCGTGCTTCACCCTCGATCACTCCTATATCCACGGCGGCAGCGTCCGCAACTCGCCCCCCTCGCGCTACCGGCAGTGGATGACCCACAAGCTCGCCACCTGGATCGACCAGTTCGGCACCTCCGGGTGCGTCGGCTGCGGCCGCTGCATCACCTGGTGCCCGGTCGCGATCGACATCACCGAGGAGGCGGCAGCGATCCGGGCGGCGGACCTGGGTGCAATTCCCGGCGGAGAAAGGGGGATCGATGCGGACCATTAGCGAGCTCCTCTCCGAGGCGCCCGCCTTCGAGGGGATGACCAGCGAGCACCTCACCCTGATCGCGGGCTGCGCCCAGAATCGGACCTACTCCGACGGCGACTACCTGATGCGGGAGGGGGATCCCTCCAACACCTTCTACGTGATCCGCTTGGGCAGGGTGGCGATCGAGATCTACGTCCCGCAGCGCGGGGCGCTGACGATCGAGACGATCGACGAGGGCGATCTGCTCGGCTGGTCCTGGCTGGTGCCGCCGTTCCGCACGGATTTCGATGCCCGGGCGCTGGGCATCGTCCACACGGTCGCCTTCGACGCCGCCTGCCTGCGCGGAAAGGCGGACGAGGACCCAGTGCTCGGCTACGAGCTGATGCGCCGGTTCATCCCCGTGATCGTCGAGCGCCTCCAGGCGACCCGCGTGCGGATGCTCGACGTCTACGGACATGTCCCGGCCGGCTGACGGGAGCGCCCGACCTGCGGCCGAGTCGGTGCCGACGCCGCCGCTCGCCCCGCGCGCGGCCGGCGATCCGCTGCTGCCCGTCGCCTACCGGGTGGCGGGGAAGCGCCGAGAGCTGGGCGACACCTGGAGCCTGGAGCTGGAGCCGGCGGGAAAGGACGCGGTCGGAGAGTTCAGCCCGGGGCAGTTCGCAATGCTCTACGCCTTCGGTGCCGGAGAGGTGCCGATCTCGGTGAGCGCGGTGAACGGGGGCGGTCGGCTCGTTCATACCGTGCGGGCGGTCGGGGCGACGACCCGGGCGATCTGCGCATGCGAGCCGGGCGATCGGCTCGGGGTGCGCGGCCCGTTCGGCAACCGGTGGCCGCTCGCCGAGGCCGAGGGGGGCGATGTCGTGGTGGTCGCCGGCGGGATCGGCTTGGCTCCGCTTCGCCCCGCGATCGAACGCCTGATCGCGAACCGCGACAGATACCGGGCGGTTGCGGTCCTCTACGGCGCCCGGACCCCCGACGAGGTGCTGTACGGATCCCAGCTCCAGTCCTGGCGCCAGGCCGGGGTCGAGGTCGAGACCATCGTCGACAGCGCCCCCGGCGGCTGGGAGGGGCGGGTGGGCCTGGTCACCAAGCTGGTCCCGGTGGCGGGGTTCGAAGGCGCCCGCGCCACCGCGATGGTGTGCGGGCCCGAGGTGATGATGCGCTTCGTCGCCGCCGCCCTCCGCGACCGGGGGGTGGAATCGGAGCGGATCCACGTGTCCCTCGAGCGCAACATGAAGTGCGCGGTCGGCCACTGCGGCCACTGCCAGCTCGCCCACCGCTTCGTCTGCAAGGACGGCCCCGTCTTCCCGGTCGGTCGGATCGAGACCCTCCTCGGGGTGAGGGAGCTGTGAGCGCTGCCACGCCCCCCAAGCTCGCCGTGTGGAAGTTCGCCTCCTGCGACGGCTGCCAGCTCAGCCTGCTCGACTTCGAGCGGGAGCTGGTCTCGCTCCCGGAGCAGATCGAGGTCGCCTACTTCCTCGAGGCCACCCGGGGCACCGTCGAGGGGCCGTACGACCTCTCCCTGGTCGAGGGATCGATCACCACCCCCGAGGACGCCGAGCGGATCAGGGAAGTCCGCCGCCAGTCGCGGCGCCTGGTGACGATCGGGGCGTGCGCCACCTCGGGCGGGGTGCAGGCGCTTCGCAACTTCGCCGACGTCGAGGAGTTCGCCTCGGTGGTCTACGCGGAGCCCAGCTACATCTCGACCCTCGAGCACTCGACGCCGATCTCGGCCAACGTCCACGTCGACTTCGAGCTCCAGGGTTGCCCGGTGAACCGCCACCAGCTGCTCGAGGTGATCAGCGCCTTCGTCAACGAGCGAAAGCCGCAGATCGCCGCCCACAGCGTCTGCATCGAGTGCAAGCGGGCGGGCAACGTCTGCGTGATGGTCGCCCACGGGACCCCGTGCCTGGGGCCGGTCACCCACGCCGGCTGCGGGGCGCTCTGTCCGAGCTACGACCGCGGCTGCTACGGCTGCTATGGGCCGATGGAGTCCCCGAACGCCCCCTCGCTGAGCGGCTGGCTCGAGCGGCTCGGCGTCGACGAGATCGATGTGGTCCGCGTCTATCGCACCTTCCACGCCGCCCGCGAGCCGTTCCAGGCCGAGAGCGAAGCCCACGGCGGCAGCGCCGGGCCGCGGATCGCCCCCGCCCGCTCCGACCCGGAGGCCCGCGGGTGAGCGCTGAGCGAAGCCCGTCCGGAGGATGCCGGTGAGCGCCGAGCCCGAGCCAGGCACCCGAACGATCAAGACCGGCGCCCTGGCGCGGGTGGAGGGGGAGGGCGCCATGTACGTGCGGATCCGCGGCGAGGAGGTGGAGGACGTGCGGCTCGAGATCTACGAGCCGCCGCGGTTCTTCGAGGCGTTCCTGCGCGGCCGCCACTTCAACGAGGCGCCCGACATCACCGCGCGGATCTGCGGTATCTGCCCGGTCGCCTACATGACCAGCGCCTTCAACGCGATCGAGGACGCGCTCGGGGCCGAGGTGGACGAGCGCATCCGCGCGCTTCGCCGACTGGTCTATTGCGGCGAGTGGATCGAGAGCCACGCGCTCCATGTGTTCATGCTCCACGCGCCGGACTTCCTCGGCTTCGACTCTGCCTGGGCGATGGCCCGCGTGCACCGCGAGGTGGTCGAGGGGGGGCTGAGGATCAAGGCGATGGGAAACGAGATCCTGCGGACGATCGGCGGCAGGGCGATCCACCCGATCAACGTCCGGGTCGGCGGCTTCTACCGGGCGCCGACGAACCCTGAGCTGGCCGCGCTGGTCGGCGGCCTGGAGGAGGCTCGCGAGCTCGCCCTCCGGTCGGTTCGGTGGGTGTCGGCGCTCGACTTCCCCGACTTCGAGCAGGATTACGAGTTCGTCGCCCTGCGCCACCCCGACCGCTACGCGATCGAGGGGGGCCGGCTCGGGTCCAGCTCGGGCCTCGACCTCGGTCCCGGCGAGTACCAGGAGCACTTCGCGGAGCAACAGGTCGAGCACTCGACCGCCCTCCAGTCGCGGCTTCGCGACGGCGGCACCTACTTCCTCGGGCCGATGGCCCGGTACGCGCTCAACTCCACCCAGCTCTCGGACCTCGCCCGCCAGGCGGCGGCGGAGGCCGGGCTGGGGGAGATCTGCCGCAATCCGTTCCAGAGCATCGTCGTCCGCGCGGTCGAGATCCTCTACGCGTTCGACGAGGCGCTGAGGCTGATCGCCGAGTACGAGCCGCCGGACCCACCGGCGGTCGAGCTCGATCCCCGCGCGTCGACCGGGTGCGGCTGGAGCGAGGCGCCACGGGGGATGCTCTGGCACCGCTACCGGCTCGAGGACGATGGCTCGATCGCCGAGGCGAGGATCGTTCCGCCCACCTCCCAGAACCAGGCTCGGATCGAGCAGGACCTGAGCGAGTTCGTCCGGCCACGGGTCGGGCTCCCCGACGAGCGCCTCCAGTGGGAGTGCGAGCAGGCGATCCGAAACTACGACCCCTGCATCAGCTGCTCGACCCACTTCCTGAGGCTCGAGGTGGACCGGGTGGGGGTCGATGTGGATCGAGCGTGATGCCCCACTTCAGCCACAGCATCCACCGCGAGCGCCATCCGAGCGATCCCGCCTTCCTGCGCGATGAGAGACGGTTCCTCGATCAGCGCCGGGCCGCCCTTCAGGTGATGGAGAAGGAGCGCGACCAGCTCGAGCGCGACCTCGAGCGCGCCCGGAACGAAGCGAGCAGCCTCGGTGTCTCGCTCGACCGGGCGCCGGAGTCCGGCTACGCGGCCTGGCTCGCGGTGATCGGGGTCGGAAACCGCTGGCGCCAGGACGACGCGGCGGGCCTCGAGGTCGCCGCCCGGCTGCGCGCGATGCGCCCACCCGGCGTACGGGTGACGGAGGAGGAGGGGGAGCCCGCCTCGCTGCTCGAGTCCTGGGCGGGGGTCGACGAGGCCCTGGTGATCGACGGGGTCCGCTCCGGGGCGCCGCCCGGGACGCTGCACCGGTTCGAGGTCCACAGCGAGCCGCTCCCGGCCGAGCTCTTCCGCCCTTCCACCCACGCCCTCGGCGTCGCCGACGCGGTCGAGCTCGGCCGCGAGCTTGGGCGTCTCCCGCACCGTCTCGCCATCTACGGGATCGAGGGCGAGCGCTTCGAAGCGGGCGAGGGCCTGACCCCGGCGGTCGAGGTGGCCGTCGATCGGCTCGTCGCCGAGCTCAATCACGAGCTGGGTGGCACCCCGGCGTTCGGAGCCGGACCGGCGGCGGACTGAGGGCGGCTACTTCCAGGTGCTGGGCCAGGGCCGCGGGGGAGGGGCGGCCTTCACCCTGATCCGGGTGTCGATCGCGACCGCGCCTGCCGGGCCGGCCAGGACCGGGTTCAGATCGAGCTCGGCGATCTCGTGATGGGCGTCGACCATCGCGCTCACCCGGAGGAGGAGGCGCTCGATCGAGTCGAGGTCGGCCTCGGGGCTTCCCCTGAACCCGGTCAGCAGGGGAAAGGTGGCGAGCGAGCGGATCATCTGGGCGGCCTCGCTGGGCGTGATCGGGCAGATCCGCACGTTGACGTCCTTGAGCAGCTCGGCCTGGGTGCCGCCGGCGCCGCAGGCGAGCACCGGGCCGAAGGTCGGATCGTCGACGACCCCGACGATGAGCTCGACGCCCCCCTCGGCCATCGCCTGGACGATGAACCTCTCGCGCTCGGCGCCGGCGCGCGCCACCGCCGCGTCCATCTCCTGCGCGGCGCTCTCCACCTCGACCCGCCCGGTGAGCCCGACCCGGACCGCGCCGAGCTCGGTCTTGTGAACGATCCCGGGCCCCTGCGCCTTCAGCGCCACTGGGCGCCCGATCTCCTCGGCGGCGCCACCCGCGGCCGCGGGATCGGCCACCCCCCGCCACTCGGGGATCGGGATCCCGTAGCAGTCGAGGAGCCGCGCGGCCTCCTCGAACCCCAACCACTCGCGGCCCCGCTCGAGCGCCCCGGCGATCACGACCGCGGCTTCCTCGGCCCGGACGTCGTCCAGCTCGGGCGGATTCTCGGCCGGTCGCCTTCGCCACTCGACGTGCCGCATCACCCTGGCGAGCGCCCGGGCGGCGTCCTCGGGGTAGAGGTGGGCGGGGATGTCGCCGGCTTCCCTGATCGCCGCGTGGTCCTGAGCGGACATGAACACCGCCTGCACGGGAATCTTTCGCGCCGGCTCCTCGACCGCCGCCCGGATCGCCGCCGCGACGTCCTCGGCCCGGGTGAGGAGCGGCCTGATGAAGATCACGATCAGGGCGTCGAGCCCCTCCCACCCGGTCAGGATCCGGATCGTCTCCCGGTAGTGCTCCGCGGTGGCGGTGGCGATCATGTCGACCGGGTTGACCAGGGACGCCTCCGCCGGCAGGGTCTCGCCGAGGGAGTCGCGGACGGCTTCCGGGAGCTCGGGCACCTCGAGCCCCGCGCCCTCGCAGGCGTCGACGCACATGATCCCCGGCCCGCCGGCATTGGTGACGATCCCGACGCGGCTCCCCCGCGGCAGCGGCTGGTTCTCGAGCAGGGCGGCGACGTCCAGCAGCTCGGCGAGGCTCTCGGTGCGGATCACCCCGGCCTGCTCGAAGAGGGCGTCGACGGTGACGTCGGAGGCCGCCAGCAGCGCCCCGGTATGGGAGGTCGTCGCCCGGGTGCCGGCCGCCGAGCGCCCGCTCTTCACGACCACGATCGCCATCTTCCGCCCGATCCGCCGGGCGACGCGGGAGAAGCGCCTCGAATCGCTGAAGGACTCGATGTATAGGAGGGCGAGGCGGGTCGCGTCGTCGCCCTCCCAGTACTCGAGCAGGTCGTTGGCGGTGATGTCGGCGCGGTTCCCGATCGAGGCGAAGGACGAGACGCCGAGCCCCCGGTTGCTGGCGAGGTCGATCAGGGCGAGCCCGAGGGCGCCGCTCTGGGTGACGAAGCCGACGCTGCCGGGCGGGGGCGTGCCAGGGGCGAAGGTCGCGTTGAGATGGTGTCCCTCGGCGGTGTTCAGGATCCCCAGGCAGTTCGGGCCGATCAGGCGCATCCCCGCCGCGCGACAGACCTCGACCAGCTCGCGCTGGCGGTCGGCGCCCTCGGGACCGGTCTCGGCGAAGCCGGCCGAGATCACCACTATCGCCGGGACGTCTCTCCCCGCGCACTCCCGGGCGACATCGACCACCTGAGCGGCGGGAACGGCGATCACCGCCAGGTCGACACGGTCCGGGACGTCGGCGATCCTCGGGTAGGCGCGCACCGACTGCACCACCTCCGCGGTCGGATTGACCGGGTAGACGACCCCCTCGAACCCCGACCCGAGGGCGTTGTGGAAGAGCTGGCCGCCCACCGTCCCCAGGCGGCGCGACGCCCCGATCACCGCCACCGCCTTCGGCTCGAGGAACGGGCGAACCGCCGCCTCGGCGGCCACCCGGTCGCGGTCCTCGAATCGCCCGATCGCCTCTTCCGAGAAGGAGGTGGGCAGCTCGATGTGGATCTGGCCGGGCAGCGACGAGATCTCGACCGGGAAGCCGCTCTCGCGGAAGACCTCGAGCATGCGGTGGTTGTGGGGGAGGGTCTCGGCGACGAAGACCGGGATCCGGTGCTCCGCGGCGACCTCGGCCAGGTGGGCGAGGAGGATCGTCCCGAGCCCCAGCCCCCGCATCCGGTCGGCCACCGCGAACGCGACCTCCGCCTGTCCGGGGGCAGCGCCGACGTAGATTCCCTGCCCGACCACCTCGGCGCCCGCTCCCCGAACCGCGATCAGGCTGTAGCTGCTCGCGTAGTCGACCTCGACCATGGTGCGCGCGGCGGCCCGGAGATCGACCGCCGGGCTGAAGAACCGAAAGGCGCGCGCGCTCTCATCGAGGCTCTCGAGGAAGCGGACGAGGGCGTCCTCGTCCTCGGGCCGCACCGGGCGAACGTGCACGGTCGAGCCGTCTCGAAGGGCGACGTCGGCTTCGCGCTCGGCGGGGTAGGTGGCTTGCTGTTGCACCCTGACACCCTTCTACGGAGTGCGGAGGCCGGGGGCTCGCTAGTCGTCCACTAGATCGTCTCGGGCACCATCTCGATCGCGCCGCACGGGCACTCGGCGACGCACATGCCGCAACCCTTGCAGAAGTCGAGATCGATCTCGTAGAGCTCACCGGGTTGGCCGAGCTTGATCACGGCGTTGTCGGGGCAGACGCCGTAGCAGTTGTCGCAGGAGAAGCAGTTGCCGCAGGACAGGCAGCGGCGCGCCTCGTAGAGGGCGTTGGTCTCGTCGAGGCCGCCGACGACCTCGTCGAAGGTCTCGCGTCGGCGGGCCAGCTCCAGCACCGGCTGCTCGGACCGCGGGGCCTCGGCGTAGTACCAGGTGTTGAGCTGCTCGAAGTCGATCACCTCGTGCTTCGGTGCGGGCTCGTAGGGCTCGCCACGGAGCCAGCCGTCGATGTTGCGGGCCGCCTTCTTGCCGTGGCCGATCCCCACCGTGACGGTGCGCTCGGCGGGCACCATGTCGCCCCCCGCGAACACCGCGAGATGCCCGGTCATCATGTTCGGTCCGACCTGGACGACGCCATCGTCCACCACGATTCCCTCGACGCCGTCGAGGAGCGAGAGGTCGGCCTCCTGGCCAAGGGCGAGGATCACCGAGTCGGCCTCCAGCTCGTCGAGCTCACCGGTCGGCTGGGGGAAGCCGGACTCGTCGAGCTTCATCTTCTCGACCGTCACCTTGCCGCCCTCGACCTGCTTGATGGTCTCGAGCCAGCGCATCATCACGCCCTCCTCCTCGGCCTCTTCCACCTCGAAGTCGTGGGCCGGCATCCGCTCCCGGGTGCGCCTGTAGACGACCACCGCGTCCGTGGCGCCAAGCCGCTTGGCCGTGCGGGCAGCGTCCATCGCCGTGTTGCCGCCGCCGTAGACCACGACACGCCGGCCGAGCAGGGGTTTCTCCTCGCCCTCCATGCTCTCCAGCATCGAGACGGCGTCCAGGATCCGGGCGGCCTCGCCAGCCGGGACGTAGGCGCGCTTTCCGATGTGGGCGCCGACGGCGAGGAAGGCGGCGTCGAAGCCGCCTTCGCGCAAGCTCTCCTCGATGTTCGTGACCTTGCGATTGAGCTCCAGCTCGACGCCCATGTCGAGGATCCGCTGCACCTCCGCGTCCAGCACGTCGCGCGGGAGCCGATACTTGGGGATCCCGAATCGCATCATCCCGCCGGCCATGGGGCCGGCTTCGTGGATCGTCACCGAGTGCCCGAGCCGAGTCAGGTGGTAGGCGGCCGACAGCCCTGAGGGCCCGGCGCCGACGATCAACACCCGCTTGCCGGAGCGCTCCGCGGGGTCGTCGAAGCGCCAGCCCCGCTTGATCGCCTCGTCGCCGAGGAAGCGCTCCACCGAGTTGATCCCGACCTCCTCGTCGAGCTGGGCGCGGTTGCAGCTGGTCTCGCAGGGGTGGTAGCAGACCCTCCCCATGATCGCGGGGAAAGGGTTGTCCTCGACCAGCTTTCGCCAGGCGCGCTCGTAGCCCCCGCCGCCCTCCTCGGCCTCGTACAGCCAGGCCTGGATGTTCTCGCCCGCCGGGCAGGCGTGGTTGCAGGGCGGCATCCGCTCGACGTACTGCGCCCGCTCGGTCCGCCAGCTCCCGGTCTTGTTGGCGAGGCTGGACCCGACGTCGAGCGTGATCGCAAAAGGCTTCTCCATCAGCGGGGCTCCATCACTGCGGTCCGTGAGGGGTCGACGCGAGCAACCGCATCAGGTTTGTCTCGGACTCGGCGGTGGCGGCGGGATCGGTCACGCCTGGCGTGGGACCGGCGATGTCGGTGGCGCTGCCCGGCAGGTCGCCGCCCTCCTCCGCCGACGGGAGCAGGCCGAAGCGGCGAATGTTGCGGTCGGCGATCGCCTGGATGCCCTTGATCACGTCCGTGCGGGGCGGATCTGCGAACAGGTGGGCGTAGCGGCGCTGCAGCTTCAGGTACTCCTCGACCGGCACGCGCCGACGGATCTTCGAGACGCCGGTGACCTCGCCGTCCTCCGCTTCGAACACGGGGAAGAGCCCGGTCTCCTTGACCAGGCGCGCGATCCGAATCGTGTCCCTCGAGGCGGATCCCCAGCCGAGCGGGCAGGGGACGAACACGTGCAGGTACCGTGCCCCGCGGAACTCCATCGCGCGCTCGACCTTGCGCTCCAGGTCGCGCAGCTCGGCGACGGTCGCGGTCGCCACGTATGGGATTTCGTGCGCCATCGCGATCAGCGGGGCGTTCTTGCCCTTGCCGAACACATTGCCGGGCTGCCCCCCCAGCGGCTTCGTGTTCGCGGTGCGGGCGGCCGGCGGGGTGGCGCTGGAGCGCTGCACCCCGGTGTTCATGTAGGCCTCGTTGTCGTAGCAGACGAACAGCACGTCGTCGTTTCGCTCGAACATCCCCGACAGGCAGGCGAAGCCGATGTCGAGAGTGCCGCCGTCGCCGCCCTGGCCGATCACCCGCCGGTCGGTCAGACCCTTGGCCTTCAGCGCTGCCGCGATCCCGCTGCTGACCGCCGGGGCGTTGCCGAACAGCGAGTGGATCCAGGGAAGCGTCCAGGAGCTCTCGGGGTAGGGGGTCGAGAACACCTCGAGGCAGCCCGTCGCGTTGGCGGCGACGAGGTTGCCCTCGGTGGCACGGCTGGCCGCGTCGAGGACGTAGCGGGCCCCGAGCGCCTCGCCGCATCCCTGGCAGGCGCGATGGCCGGAGGTGAGCGTGTTGGAGCGCTCCATGCGCGCCTGCACCGAGCGCTCGTCGGGGTCGAGCAGGCGGTTCCCCACCACGAAGGTCCCGGTCTGATAGAGCTTGATCTCCTGTTCGGCCATCTCTCTGGCTCCTCCTAGTGGGGCTCGGCGGCGACCGCGCCGATGTCTCGCAGGATGTTCTCCTCGTGTGGGCCGGACGGGCGCTTCTCGTGAAAGCGCGCCAGCTCCCGCTCGACGATCTCGGTCTTCAGGTCGAGGAAGTTGAGGGGCTGGAGCTCGTCGCGGAGGGCCCGCTCGAAGAGCCCGTGCAGCGACTCGCGGGTGATCGAGCGCCCGCCGAGGCCCGCGATCACGGTGTAGCCATGCAGCTGGATCCCCGAGAGCGCGGTCCGAACGTTCGCCGAGACGATCCCGCCGATCCCGACCGCGAGCGCCTTCTCGAGCACGACCACGCGCTTCGCCCCACCGAGTACCTCGCGCACCTCGTCGATGGGGAAGGGGCGGAAGGACTTCAGCCCGAGGGCGCCGATTCGGACGCCCCGCTCGCGCATCTCGTCGACCACGTCCTCGATCGTCCCAAGCACCGAGCCCAGCGCGACCACGATCGTCTCCGCGTCCTCGGTCCGGTATGGGCGCACGAGGCCGCCCGAGCGGCGCCCGAGGGCGCGCTCGAAGTCGTCGGCCGCCTCGGTGATCAGGTCGAGCGCCTGCATCTGCTTTGCGTGGGCCAGATACTTGACCTCGAAGAAGGCCTCGGGGCCAACCATGGCGCCGATCGTCACCGGGTCGGTGGGGTCGAGCACCTGGCGCGCCTCGAACGCCGGCAGGAAGGAGTCGACCGTCTCCTGGTCGGGGATGTCGACCTGCTCGTAGGCGTGGGTGAGGATGAAGCCGTCCATGCACACCATCACCGGCAGCGAGACCTGCTCGGCGAGCCGGAAGGCCTGGATATGGAGGTCGAGGGCCTCCTGGTTGGACTCGGCGTACAGCTGGATCCAGCCGGAGTCCCGCTGGGACATCGAGTCGGAGTGGTCGTTCCAGATGTTGATCGGTGCTCCGATCGCGCGGTTGGCGATCGTCATCACGATCGGCAGGCCGAGCCCGGAGGCGTTGTAGAGCGCCTCGGCCATGTAGAGGAGGCCCTGGCTCGCCGTCGCCGTGTAGGTGCGCGCGCCGGTGGCCGAGGCGCCGATTGCGGCGGACAGCGCCGCGAACTCGGACTCCACCATCAGGTACTCGCAGGGCTCGAGCTCGTGGGTGCGGACCAGGTCCGAGAGGTGCTCGACGATGTGGGTCTGCGGGGAGATCGGGTAGGCGCTGATCACCTCGGGGCGACAGAGCGCGACGGCCTCGGCGACCGCGCGGGAGCCCTCCTCCTGCCTAAGCATTGGCGGGCTCCTTGATCTCGCGCCGAACCTGCTCGAACGCCGCCCTCGCGGCAGCGACGTTGCGGTCGGCAACCGAGCCGCCGAACTTCTCCTTGATGGCCGCCGCCACCGACTCGATCGAAACCACTTCACTGAGGGCGGCGAAGCCCCCGAGCAGGACCGCGTTGGGCAGCGGCCGGCCCAGGTGCTCGCGGGCGATGTCGTTGGCCGGGACGGTCAACAGACGCTCGCGGCGGAAGCGCTCTGCGAACTCGGCGAGGCCGAGCTCCGCGAAACCGCGCGAGCTGTTGATCAGGATGTAGCCCTCGTCTCCGAGCCCGTCGAAGACGTTGACCTGGTGCAGCAGGGTCGGGTCCTGGATGATCAGCGCGTCCGGCTCGGAAACCGGCTCGCGGACTCGGATCGGGTGGTCGTCGATCCGGCAGAAGGAGACGACGGGCGCCCCGGTGCGCTCCGAGCCGAACGTGGGGAAGGCCTGCGCGTTCTTGCCCTCCTCGAAGGCCGCGATCGAGAGCAGCTCGGCGGCGGTCACCACCCCCTGTCCACCTCGCCCATGGATGCGAACCTGGAACATCGCCTCCCCACCTTACGCCCGCCGGGCGAGTTCTCGAAGCTCGTCGATCGACGCGGAGATCCCAGAGACCAATACCTGCAGGTCGGGCACCGTGTTGCGGTCGACATTGAGGCAGAAGTAGAGGGTGCCGTCGTAGCTGAACACCGCCAATCCAACGGCGTGCTCGGCAGCAATCGGCACCAGCGGCCAGATCTCCAGGATCCTCGAGCCGAAGCAGTAGAGGGGGAGCTGCGGGCCCGGGACGTTGGTGATGGTGACGTTGAAGAGGCGGGTTGCGAAGAGTGAGCGCGCCACGAAGCTATGCAGGACCGGCGGCATGTGGCTGGCGAGGTTGATGAGGGTGGACGAGCCCTCGGACTGACTGCCCGCCTTCAAGGTCTCGGCCTCCTCGAGTTGGAGCCGGTAGCGGAGCGCGGGATCGGCGGCAGCCACCGGCAGGTGGACGAAGAGTGAGGAGATCCGGTTGCCCATCGCGAGGCGCTCGGCGGCGGTGCGCACGTTCATCGGCACCATCGCTCGCAGGCCCTTGGCCGGAAACTTCTCGCCGCGATGCTCGAGCAGTCGGCGGAGGCCCCCCGCCGCCGCAGCGAGCACGACATCGTTCACGGTGCCCCCGAGCGAGCCCTTGATCTCTCGCAGGTCGTCAAGCTCGACCCGCAGCACCGCCAGCCTCCGCTTCGCCCCGATCGGCTCGTTGAGACTGGTGTGCGGCGCCGCCACCAGCTCGTCGCGGGCGATCAGCTCCACCAGGGCCCTGGAGCGGTGGACCGCCTCCCGGGCCCGCTCGGGATGGGTCGCGACGCCCACCGCGGACTCGGCGGCGTGCAGCCCCGCCTGCGCCGCGCGGACCGCGGCCTGGCCAATCGCCAGCCCGGGCCTGACGACCGTCGCGGCCGTCCGTCGCCAGGTCGGCGCCGGAGGCTCGGCCGCTCCAACCTGGGGTTCGGGGGAGGGGAATCCGGCGCCGGCGTCGGGCGAGCCGTTGGTCGCGCCAGCCCAGCCGTCGGGCTCGGTGTCGAAGAGGACGGTCGCGATGTCCACCGAGCCGACCCCGTCGACGATGCAGTGGTGGGTCTTGGTGACCATCGCCCAGCGCCTGTCGGCCAGCTCCAGGATGACGAGCTCCCACAGCGGCCTGGTGCGATCGAGGCGCTGGGAGTAATACTCGCCCGCCCACTCCGTCAGCTCCGCGATCCCCCCTGGTGCGGGCAGTCCGGCCCGGAAGACGTGCCGCTCGACGCTGAAGGCCCTGTCCCGCTCCCAGGTTGGCCAGTAGAGGCCGCCCGTCTTCGGTGCCGACAGCCGCTGGGTGTAGCGAGGCAAGTCGGGCAACCGCTCGATGACGTACCGGTGGATCAGGTCGAGGGGCGGAGCGCCTCCACCGGGTTGCGGCTCGGCCACGATGACGCCGCCGATGTGCATGTGGGCGCTCTGATCGGCCTGCTCCAGCTCGAGGAAGGTCGCGTCGAGGGCGGTGAGCTGCTCGCCCACGCTCGCCCCCTAGCCGATGCCCGTCGACCGCGCGGTGTCCAGGATCACGCGGCGCTCGGCCGCTGCGATCAGGCGCCGGGCCCGGTCGACGGCGTCGATGTTCACGGAGATCGCGTCGATCCCCGCCTCGACCAGGAGCTGCGCATACTCCCGGTGCACCGAGGGGGCCTGGCCGCAGATCGAAGTGGCGAGGCCCAGCTCCTTCGCGCGCGGGATCAGCAGCCGCAAGTAGTCGGCGATGGCCGGGTCTCGCTCGTCGAACAGCTCCGCCAGGACCTCGGAATCGCGATCGGAGCCGAGCATCAGCTGGGTGAGGTCGTTCGATCCGATCGAGATCCCCTTGACCCCGAGGTTCGCGTAGCGCTCGAGGTGGAAGTACACCGAGGGGACCTCGGCCATCACCCAGAGCTCGAACCCCGGCTGCTGGAGGAGGCCGGCCTCCCGGATCGCGTCCCGGCATGCGGTGAGCTCCCGCGGCGTGCGGACGAAGGGGATCATCACGTGGAAGTTCGTGTGCCCCGCGTCCCAGACGCGCCTGATCGACGACAGCTCGAGGGCGAACAGGTCGGGCTCGCGCATGTAGCGGAGCGCGCCCCGGTAGCCGATCATCGGGTTCGCCTCCTCGGGCTCGAAGCGATCGCCGCCCTCCAGACCGCGGAACTCGTTTGTGCGGAAGTCGATCGTCCGGTAAGTGATCGGCCGCGGCGCGAAGGCCTCGGCGAATCGGGTGAGGGCGTCACCCATCCGCTCGACGAACTCGTTGCCCCGCTCCTGCTCGATCAGGAGCCTGGGATGGCGGCCCTCGAGGGCCTCGATCACCATCAGCTCCGCGCGCAGCAGGCCGACGCCGTCAACGTGGAGCTTCGCCGCCCGCTCGATCTGGGAGGGCTCCGACAGGTTGACCAGGAGCTGGGTGGCGGTGACCGGGGCCTCCCCGCCGCCGGTGGCCCCCGGCTCCTCTTCTTCGACGCCCATCATCGCGACGTCGCCCTCGTAGACGGCGCCGTGGGTGGCGTCGACGGTGACCAGCTCACCGTCCCGCAGCTTGGTGGTGGCCTCGGCCGCCCCGACCACGCAGGGGATACCGAGCTCACGCGAGACGATCGCGGCGTGGCAGGTCATCCCTCCGGAGTCGGTGATGATCGCGGCCGAGCGGCGCATCAGCGGCACCCAGTCGGGGGCAGTCATGTGGGTGACGAGGACGCCGCCCTTGCGGAGACCGTCGGCCTGGGCAAGGTCGGAGATGATCTTCACTCGGCCGTGGCCGACGCCGGGAGCGGCGCCAAGGCCACGCACCAGCGCCTCACCCTCGGGCTCGGCGACCGCTGCGCCGGTGTCACCGCCGGCCGCGGTAACCGGCCGGGACTGGAGCATCCAGGCGCGACCCTCCTCATCGAACGCCCATTCGGTGTCCTGGGGGGAGCCGTAGTGGCGCTCGTCGCGGACCCCGAGCTCGGCGACCTGCACCACCTCCTCGTCGGAGAGGACGGGCTTCGTCGCCTCCTCCCCCGAGAGCTCGCGGGTGCGGGTGCCGCCGTCGGGGAGCGGCTCGATCACCAGCTCCTTGCGCTTCACGTCCCGCTTCGCGATATGCATCGTCTCCTTGTCGACCACGTAGCGGTCCGGTGAGACCTGGCCCGACACGACCGACTCGCCCAGCCCGAGGGAGCCCTCGATGACGAGGCGGTCGCGGTCACCTGAGGCGGGGTCGATGGTGAACATCACACCCGCTCGCGTACTCATGATCTGGACCTGGACGACAACGGCGATGTCCATGTCCGCCTGGCCGAAGCCCCGCTTGGCGCGGTAGAAGACGGTGCGGGCTCCAAACAGCGACGACCAGCAACGGCGCACCGCATCCACCACCCCGTCGGGCCCGCGCACGTTGAGGAAGGTCTCGTTCATCCCAGCGAAGGAGGCCGACTCGGTGTCCTCGGCGGTCGCCGACGAGCGGACCGCAACCGGGCGGTCCTGGCCGGGGCCCGCGAGCTCCAGGTAGGCGTCGCGGATCTCGCTCGCGACCTCGTCCGGGATCGGCTCGGCCTCGACCATCTTCCTCACCTCCCGGGCGGCGCGATCGAGGACGGCGGTGTCGTCGACGTCGACGGAGGAGAGCCGCTCCTCGATCCGGTCCCGGAGCCCACCGTTGTCGCAGAAGAGCGCGTACGAGGGGGCGCCCACGACGAAGCCCGGCGGCACCGGCAAGCCCGCGGCGGTCATCTCGCCGAGGTTCGCTCCTTTCCCGCCCGCGAACTCGACGTCTTCGCGCGAGAGATCCTCGAAGCTGCGGACGAGGCCGGCTGCGACTGTCATTGCATCCCCCCTTTGGGGATCGTGGTGGCTTGCGAGCACGACCTTACGCCTCCCATTCTCATCCTCATCGGGCGCTCCCCCCGATCTCGTGCGGTGGTGACTACGGAGGATCACGCGTGCGACCCACCGCCGACTCCGTAGCTACTACTGACCGCGGCCACCCGATCGTGTGAAAACATCCGCCGGCGGTAGGGCAGGGGCATCAGCAAATCGACCTATGAAGGAGTTGAAGTCACCCCGTGAGTGAGACCAGCGCCGCCACCGAGGCACCGACCAGCCACCCGAGGTTGATCGCGTGGGTCGAGGGGATGGCGGATCTGACCCAGCCCGACAGGATCCGGTGGTGCGACGGATCGGTCGGGGAGTACGACCGCCTCTGCCAGGATCTGATCGACGCCGGGACCCTGGTGAAGCTCTCCGACGAGAAGCGACCGAACTCCTACCTGGCTCGCTCCGACCCAGACGACGTGGCCCGGGTCGAGGATCGCACGTTCATCTGCTCCGTCCGCGAGGAGGACGCGGGGCCGACCAACAACTGGCACCACCCGGACGAGATGCGGGAGATCCTCCACGACCTGTTCGCGGGATCGATGAGGGGACGGACGATGTACGTGGTCCCGTTCTCGATGGGCCCGATCGGCGCCCCGGTCGCTCAGATCGGCGTCCAGCTCACTGACTCGGCCTACGTCGCCGCCTCGATGCGGATCATGACCCGGATGGGGATCGAGGCGCTCGAGGCGCTCGGCGAGGACGGGGACTTCGTCCCCTGCGTCCACTCCGTCGGTTCGCCCCTCTCGCACGGCGAGGACGACGTCGCCTGGCCGTGCAACGAGACCAAGTACATCGTCCATTTCCCCGAGTCCCGCGAGATCTGGTCCTTCGGCTCGGGCTACGGCGGCAACGCCCTGCTCGGGAAGAAGTGCCTGGCGCTCCGGATCGCCTCGGTGATGGCACGCGACGAGGGCTGGATGGCCGAGCACATGCTGATCATCAAGCTCACCTCCCCCAAGGGCGAGGCGAGGTACATCGCCGGCGCCTTCCCGTCCGCCTCGGGGAAGACGAACCTGGCGATGCTCCCATCAACGCTCGAGGGCTGGAAGGTGGAGACGATCGGCGACGACATCGCCTGGCTGCGGTTTGGAGAGGACGGCCGCCTCTACGCGATCAACCCGGAGGCCGGCTTCTTCGGGGTCGCCCCCGGCACCAGCGAGAAGAGCAACCCGAACGCGATCAAGACGATCGCCCGCGACGCGATCTTCACGAACGTCGCCGAGACCGACGACGGCGACGTCTGGTGGGAGGGGATGACCGACGAGCCCCCCTCGCACCTGACGGACTGGCGGGGGCGCGACTGGACGCCCGCGGCCGACGACCCGGCGGCGCACCCGAACTCAAGGTTCACGGTCTCGCTTCGCCAGTGCCCCACGTTCACCGAAGAGTGGGACGAGCCCGCGGGGGTCCCGATCGACGCCTTCCTGTTCGGCGGCCGCCGGGCCACCGTAGTCCCGCTGGTCCACCAGGCGTTCGATTGGGAGCACGGCGTCTTCCTCGCGGCGACGATGTCGGTGGAGACGACGGCGGCGGCGTCCGGCGCCGTCGGCCGGCTTCGCTTCGACCCGATGGCGATGCTCCCGTTCTGCGGCTACAACATGGCCGACTTCTTCGCCCACTGGCTGAAGATCGGGCGCGAGGGCGACGAGGCAAGGCTGCCGAAGATCTTCGTCGTCAACTGGTTCCGAAAGGACGACGACGGCAACTTCATCTGGCCCGGGTTCGGGGAGAACGCCCGGGTGCTGGAGTGGGTCCTGCGCCGGTGCGCCGGCGAAGGGAAGGCCACCGAGACCGTGATCGGTCTGGTGCCCCCGCCGGACGACATCGACACCGAAGGGCTCGACATCTCCGACGAGGCGATGGAGCAGCTGCTGACGGTCGACCCGCACGAGGTCCGACAGCAGATCCACCAGATGGAGTCCCATCTGGCCCAGTTCGGGCACCATCTTCCGGACGAGATCCGCACCCAGCTCGACGCCCTGGAAGCGCGACTCGGCGGTTGAGCTTTAGCTCCGGGGAGCCCTCGATGAGGCCCCCGCCGTCATGTCCGCGGGCGCTGGGGCAGGCTCGTGGCGATTGAGCGGCGCCGCCGCTCAGAGCCTGTGGCGGCGGAGGCGTTTTATCGTCGGAGGTGGTCGCTTGACCCGGTGGCTGAGGGGGACATAGGCTACGAACGTCAGATGAGCGGCGCGCACTTTCGCGTTGAGTGTCAACGTCAGTTCTTGACTGCGAGGGTTCGTCTACTCCTGCTGATCGTCGTGGCCGTCGCGATGACGGCCACCACGCTGGTCGCGCGCCTGCCGGGACTGAGCTTCGCCTATAGCGCTCCCACCGTGCGCGGTGCGCTCGAGTACGGCGCCACCATCACC
>JBKPIY010000088.1:0-14374 GCA_046730475.1 Actinomycetota bacterium | reverse complement strand
CGAACAGGGCCGCCGGGATCACCACCATCGAGAGCGTCAGGTCGCTGACCCTGCCGAGCTGGACTTCCTGGACGTCCTGGTAGGGCCACGCGCTCTCCAGGTCCCCGTAGGCCAGGGCGCCGTGGCCGGCGATGATCACGGCGACCATCAACAGCTTGAGGTTGTCGAGGTACGCGACCCGCTCGCGTCGCGGCTTCGAGACCGGTTGCTCGCGGCGCGCGGGCGCCTCCAAGATGGCGTCCGCGGACCGCGGGAGCGCGCCCCGCGCGGGCTTCAAGCCCGGTCTCGCCGGGGCCGTCTTCACGGGCGATCTTCCATTGGCCTTCACGTGATCTCCGCCGGCGCGACCCTTCGACCTGATCGTAACCCGGCGAGTGCGGCGCCACATCCGCGCAACACACCGAAGCCCGCGCGGCGAACTACGCAGACGATTACGCGAATGGACTCGTCAGCGACCGCCAGCGCCGCCCAGGTCAGCGATCGTCTCGCCGCTCAATTGTCCGCGACCCCGTCGGACCAAGGCCGGAGCGTAGCGCCGCCGCGGAGATCACCTCCAGCTTGGTGCTGCCGCAGGCAGCGCAGCGGTGCGGCTTCCGTCCCCCGGCGGTGAAGTGCCGCGAGCCGCATCTGCTGCAGACGCTCAGCATTTAACGCTTCGGGATCATCCGTAGGGCACTGATCGCTCTCCGCAGTGAGTACGTACGGCCGCGTTGAATGGATGGGGCCGGGCCGACGCGCCTCGCGTTGGGTGGAGGCCCCGGGTCAGAGCAGCCGGCTCTGGACCGCTTTCACGGCAGCCTGGACCCGGTTCTCCACCTCGAGCTTGGCGAGAATGTTCGAGACGTGGTTCTTCACCGTCTGGACGCTGATCGCCAACTCCTCGGCGATCTGCGAGTTCTCCCTCCCCTCCGCTACCAGGCGCAGGACATGGCTCTCGCGCTCGGTGAGCTCCGCTCGGGCTTCTCCGGGCAGCGCCGGCCTGCCAAGGTTGGTCCGCACCCGCTCGAGGATGCTCGCTGCGATCCGCGGCGACAGGAGCGACTCGCCGACCGCCGCCGCCCGGACGGCCATCAGGATTTCCTCCACCGGCGCGTCCTTGAGGACATAGCCGCACGCTCCGCTGCAGATCGCCTGCTCCACGTCCCGCTCGTCGGCGGAGACGGTGAGCATGATCACCTGCGCCGTGGGAGCGGCGGCGCGGATTCGCATCGTCGCTTCGATTCCCGAGACGCCCGGCATGCTGACGTCCATCAGGACCACATCGGGCGCCGCATCCCGCACCGCGTCGACCGCGCTCGCTCCGTCAGCGGCCTCGCCGACGACGTCGACTTGGTGGCTCTCGAGCAGCATGCGGAGCCCGCTGCGGAACAGCGCGTGGTCATCAACGAGGACGACCCGGATCTCCGCCGCCGCGCGCGCTTGCTGCGAGGCTCTCTGCATCCCGATCGACGACGCTCTAGATCTGCCCGTCCACCAACGCGACCGCCCCCTGGCGGTCGTCGACGCCGAGCTTGCTGACGGTCTCCGAGATGTGCCGTCGCACCGTTACCGGCGAAACGAAGAGACGCTCCGCGATCTCGCCGGTGCTGAGCCCCTCGCACATCAGCTCCAACACCTCCGTCTCGCGGGCGGTCAGGTGTACTCGTCCGTTCTCGCTCGCGACCATGCGCCGCCGGCTCTGGATCTGGAACTCGCGCACGAGGGGTGCGACCAGGGTCCGCGGGATCGCCCCCTCGCCGGCGAGCACCCGCCTGAGGACGGTGGGAAGACGCCCCTCGTTCATGCCCTTGAGCAGGTATCCGACCGCCCCGGCCCTGATCGCGTCGAGAAAATGGTCTCGGCTCTCGGACGCGGCCAGGATCACGACGGCGGTGTCAGGGAGCGCGGTCGCGATCCGGGCAGTCGCCCGAATCCCGTTCCCCGGGATCGGAATGCCGATCAGGCATAGGTCGGGGCGCTCGCGGAGCGCGGCCTCGACGGCCCCGTCGGTGTCGGCGGCCTCGCCGCAGACCGTGAACCCGTCTCGTTCGAGAAGCCTCCTCGCCGCGGCCCTCATGGTCGGCTGCTCGTCGGCGATCACCACGCGCGGGGCCTGCCTCACGGCAGCATCACCTCCACCTGCGTTCCGGCCCCCGGGCGGGAGTGAAGGCGGAGCTCGCCGCCCAGGCTCTCGGCCCGCTCGCGCATGCTGGTCAGGCCGAAGCCCGTCTCGCGGCCGTTCGTCGAGCGGCGATCGTGGAACCCACAGCCGTCATCCGAGATTGCGAGCCGCAACCCTCTGTCCGTCGACAAGGCGACGTGGATCTGCGAGGGGTTCCCATGGCGGATCGCGTTGCTGATCGCCTCGCTGACTATCAGGAGCAACCCGTCCCGCGCCCTCGGGGCTGTGTCTGCCTGGTCGTCGAGCCGGAGCTCGAGCCTGGTCCCGGAACGATCCGCGAGCGAGGTCGCCACCCGGGCCACGGCCGCGGGCAGCGGCTCGTCGACGGAATCGGTCAGCGCCAGGATCGCAGCGCGTGAACCGGCGAGCGCCTGCTTGGCCGCGGTGACGATGGGCTCGGCCCGAGGATCGCGATCCGCCAGCTCCCGGCCCTGGATGGTGATGAACGCCAGGTCCTGCGCCAAGCCATCGTGCATGTCCCGCGCGATCCTCCGCCGCTCCTCGAGCACGGCGGCCCGCCGGTCCGCGCGCAAGCGGGCGTTCTCAAGCGCCAGCAGCGCGGCGGAGGCAACCGCTCGGATCGAGTGCGGTTGGCTGTCGAGAGCCTGGTCGTGCACGATCACGGCGATCGGTTGGCCGTCGCGATCCATCCTCGTCACCGATCGACCGGCATCGCCGGGGGGAAGCTCGACCTCCGCGCCGCGAGCGTCGACGTAGCCTCCAGTGCGGGACGACCAGAACAGGAGATCGAGGGCGGGGTCTCCCAAGGCTGCCTGCATGGCTTCCTTCAGCTTGGCCGGGCTCCGCTCGCGGCTGAGGCGCTCGACCAGCTCCCCGAGGGCCGACGCCGCGAACACCCGGCCCCGGATCAGCCCGGTGCAGACGAGGGAGGGGAACAGCGCAAAGGCTCCCATCACCAGCCAGCCAAGCGGATCGAGCAGGGCTGAGTGAGGGGCGACTTCGCGCACGAGAATGAAGACACCGGTGGCGATGAAGACCGGGGGGACGATCGCCAGGACCGGGACGATCGCCCGCCTCCGAATCGGGGTCGCGTCCCGCAGCCGCCGCAGCAGCACAACCGCGCCCGACAGCCCGATTCCGGCAGCGAAGAGGCCGTATGCCAGGCCCAGGACCCGGCTGAGGTCCGGGCTGGTCTCCACAACCTGGGCCGGGTTGCCTGGGCAGCCATCGACACAGGGGACGAGCGGGCCACCGGTCGGCAGGGTTTCGGCAAAGATGAGCGCGGCTGTCCAGAGCACCGCCGATCCGACCACGGTCCAGGCGAGCAGGCGCCGGGCACCCCTCCCCTCGAGCCGGCCGTCGGGGAAGATCAACACCAGGCAGACGCCGTAGACGATCGCCAGAGCGGCCACCGTTCGACCGATGGTGAACGCCCAGGGATCCACGGAAACGGCCAGCGCCATCGGCGACAGGACCAGCACCCCTGCGGCCAGCGCCGGCCCGAAACGGTTCCGAGGCTGCAGCTGCCAGAGGTAAAGGCCAACCGCGAGGGCGGTGAGCGCCATGATCGCGCGCACGATCGCATTGGCCGCGGGGGCCTCAGCCGCGTTCCTCGACACGTACACGGACGCGGCCACGGCCACGGCCAGACCGAGGATCGCGAACGCCGCGACACTCGGGCGCACTCGCGAGCCCGGCGCCGCGAACGCCGGGCTTGGCCCTCCCCCGTTTGCGGTCTCAGTGCTCGGCTGCAATCACGGCTTCCACACGTCGGCGGCGAACGTTCACCCGACCGCCACCTGGATCCCCGCCTGTGAGGGACGGTGGTCTGCGACCGTCAGCGCCCGGAAGGCGCCAACCGTCAGTGCCACCTCCCGCGCGGAAAGGGCAGCGTTCCACATAACTGTCAAATCCGTTTCCCAAATGCCCCCCGGTCCTACAGCTATACCATCCCTCCCGGGGGTAACCAGGAGGCAGGGTGAACGTCCATGCCGGCGAGAACCTACCAGGTTGCCGGCGGGTCGGCCAGCCCTCGAGCCGGTCACAGAGCGGCTCTCATCGCTACTGAGTACACCCGCTTAACGGCGCCGTCGAGCTCTACAAGGCTGGTTTCGGGGCGGTCGAGGGCTATCGGAGAGATCAGCGCAGCCGGAGCCCGTGGCTTCCGCTCACCGCTCCGGCGTAACGCAATCTGGCTCCAACGGGACTCCTGGGCATGCCTTCGTTCGGTGGACTCCTGATCGTCGTCGCGGTGGCGTTCGCCGCGCCGTTCGTGCTCGGGCTCTTCCCCAAGGTCCGCCTGCCATCGGTGGTGCTCGAGATCATCGCCGGGATCGTGATCGGGCCGTCGGTTCTCGGGTGGGTCCACGTCGATCAGTCGATCTCGGTGATCTCCGTGATCGGCCTCGCCTTCCTCCTCTTCCTCGCGGGGCTGGAGATCGACTTCTCCAGGCTCCGCGGACAGGTGCTCCGCCTGACCCTGGCCGGCTTCGCCCTCTCGTTCGCGATCGCGATCGTCGTCTCAATGGGGCTGAAGGCGGCCGGGCTGATCGAGACGCCGCTCCTGGTCGGGATCATCCTCTGCGCCACCTCGCTCGGCGTCCTGGTGCCGGTCCTCAAGGACGCGGGCCAGATCTCCTCGACCTTCGGCCAGCTGATCATCGCCGCCGGGACGATCGCCGACTTCGGGGCGGTGATCCTCCTCTCGATCTTCTTCTCCGGGGAGGGCGGGATCGGCTCGACCCTGGTCCTGATCGGCGGCCTGGTGCTGCTGGGCGTGGTCGTCTTCTTCGCCGTCCAGGGCGCCGAGCGCTCGTCTGCGATCAGGATGGACCTGATCCGCCTCCAGGACACGACCGCCCAGATCCGCGTCCGCGGGGCGGTGGTGCTGCTGATCGGGTTCGCCGCGATCGCCGAGAAGCTCGGGCTGGAGACGATCCTCGGCGCCTTCATGGCCGGCGCCATCCTCACCCTCCTCGACCGGGACCAGCAGATGACCCACCCCGAGTTCCGGCGCAAGCTCGAGGCGGTCGGCTTCGGCGTCTTCATCCCCGTCTTCTTCGTCAGCAGCGGGGTCAACTACGACCTCGACGCCCTGGTGGCGAGCGCCTCGAACGTGATCATGGTGCCGATCTTCCTCGCCGCCCTGGTCGCCGCCCGAGGGCTGCCGGCGCTGCTCTACCGCCGGATCCTGAGCGGGCGCCAGACCGCGATCGCGGGGCTGATGCAGGCGACCTCGCTGCCCTTCATCGTCGCAGCCACCGCGATCGGGCAGGACCTCGACCTGCTCACCGCGGCCGAGGGCGCCGCCCTGATCGGCGCCGGGCTCCTCTCGGTCCTGTTCTTCCCCGCCACCGGGCTCGCCCTGCTCCGCGGCAAGGCGGCCCCGCCCGAGCCCGAGCCCGAGGGCGAGGAGGAGCCCGCCGCGATAATGGCGATGTAGTGGCGTAGGGCGCCCGATTCACCCGGGTGAAAGGGCACCCGGGTGATGACAACTCACCCGGCCGGCACCGAGACTTGACGGCGTGAGTGAAGCCTCGACCAAGCCGACGCGGTACGAGATCGTCGTCAGGGATCGCCTCAGCAGCCGGTTCGGTGCCGCCTTCCCCGGCCTCGACCTTGAGTCGCGCCCGGGCGAGACCGTGCTGCGGGGGGAGTTCAGCGACCAGTCCCAGCTGCACGGTGTGCTCGACCGGCTTCAGGACTTCGGGATCGAGCTGGTGAGCGTCAATGCGATCGACTGAGCGCACCCCGGCTGTCGGCGATGATGCCGCGATCGTCGCCGCGGTGCGAGCCGGCGACGAGGGCGCGTTCGCCGCCCTGGTCGACGCCTACAGCCCCACTCTGCTGCGGGTGGCGATGACCCACGTGCCGGGCCGGGCCGTCGCCGAGGAGGCCGTCCAGGAGACGTGGATCGCGGTGATGCGCGGCATCGACCGGTTCGAGGGCCGCTCGCCGCTACGGAGCTGGATCATCAGGATCCTCCGCAACACCGCCATCACCCGGGGCGAGCGCGAGCGGCGCACGGTTCCCTTCTCCTGCCTCGGCGCCGAGGAGGCCGACGACGGGCCCTTCCTCGACCCCGACCGGTTCCTCGGGCCCGATCACTCCCACTACCGGGGACGCTGGGCGATGGGGCCGACCCCATGGCCGCTCCCCGAGGAGGGGCTGCTCGCCGGGGAGACCCGCGAGGTGATCGAGCGCGCGATCGAGGAGCTGCCCCCGGCCCAGCAGGCGGTGATCTCCCTGCGCGACGTCCAGGGCTGGCCCTCCGAGGAGGTTTGCGAGGCCCTCGAGGTGAGCGAGGGCAACCAGCGCGTCCTCCTGCATCGGGCGCGGACCAGGGTGCGGGCGGCGCTCGAGAGCTACTTCGGCGCCGTCGAGGCGACGGTGGTGGAGGCGTGAGGGCACCGCTTATCGCCGCCGCGGTTTGCCGTCTCCAGGCGCCGGCGCGGCGCCCGCATGTAACGCCCCGTCGCCGCCCCGGGACTACCCGCCCGAACCCTTAATCAGCGACAGCGACAGAAGCGGAAGAGGAGAAGAGATGCCGGAGACCGCCGCAGCCACAGAGGAGAGGACCAAGGGCCTTCGTGGCCTCAAGGACAAGAACGTGCTGATCACCGGCGGCAGCTCGGGCATCGGCCAGGCGATCGCGGTGCGGTTCGCCGAGTACGGCGCGAACGTCGCCATCAACTATCTGACCCAGCCGGGCGAGGCCACCGACACCGAGGACCAAGTCCACGCCTGCGTCGCCAAGGTCCAGCGGGAGGGGGTCCGCGACGTGCTGGTCGGGGGCGACGTCTCCAAGGAGGAGGACGTCGTCCGAATGACGGCCGAGGCGGTCGAGCAGCTCGGCGGCCTCGACATCCTCGTCAACAACGCCGGGATCCAGATCTCCCGCCCGAGCGAGGAGCTCTCCAGCGAGGACTTCGACAAGGTGCTCGCGGTCAACCTCCGCGGCTCGTTCGTGTGCGCCCGGGAGGCGATCCGCCATTTCCTCGCCGAGGAGAAGCCGGGGGCCGTGATCAACATCTCGAGCGTCCACCAGCTGATCCCGAAGCCGGGCTATCTCGGCTACTCCACCAGCAAGGGCGGGATGCAGAACCTGACCAGGACGCTGGCCCTCGAGTACGCCGGCCGCGGGATCCGCGTCAACGGTGTCGGCCCGGGGGCCACCGTCACCCCGATCAACCGCGCCTGGATCGACGACCCCGAGAAGCGCCGCCAGGTCGAGGAGCACATTCCGATGCAGCGCGCGGGCGACGCGGACGAGATGGCCGGCGTCACCTGCTTCCTCGCCTCGGACGACGCCGCCTACATCACCGGGCAGACCCTGTTCGTCGACGGCGGGCTGACGCTTTTTCCGAGCTTCTCGACCCCCTGGTCGTCCGAGTGACCGTGGCCGCGGTCGAGACCCGCTGGTGGCCCTCGCCCTTCGGGGCCGAGGACGAGCTGGGAATGCTCAACCACATCACCGACGCCAAGCGCCTGCGGGCGCTGGCGTCGGTGCGCGAGGGCCGCCTCTACGACCTCGGCCGCGTCCTCGACGAGCGGATCCCGGTGTTCCCGGGGCGCTTCTTCCGCCAGACCCTGGTTACCACCGCCCACCACCAGAACGCCGCCGAGATGGTGGGCGCCAACGACGTCAACTGGATCATCGAGCAGGTGACGGCGACGATGCAGCTCGGCACCCACCTCGACGCCCTCAGCCACCTCCAGATCGGCAACCGCGGCTACAACGGCTGGACCGTGACCGAGCTGGCGGGGACCGCGGGGGTGCGGCGGCTGGGCGTCGAGACCGTCCCCCAGATCGTCACCAGAGGCCTCCTCGCCGACGTCTCGGGCTCGCGTTCGGGAGCCGGGGACGTGATCACCGTCGCCGACGTCGAGGCGGCTCTCGCCGACCTCGGGCCCGAGCCCGGCGACGCCCTTCTCTTCCACACCGGCTGGGGTTCCCGGTGGGGCGACCCGGACGCCTACGTCGAGGGCGAGCCGGGCCCGGGCTGCGAGCTGGCGGGATGGATCGCCGAGCATCAGGTCGCGCTCACCGGCTGCGACACGTGGAGCTGCGGCCCCGTCCCCGCCGAGGACCCCGACCGTCCCTTCGAGGTCCCCCAGATCCTCAACGCCCACCACGGCGTGTTCGTGGTCGAGAACCTGGACACCGCCGAGCTCGCCGCGGACGGGGTTCGGGAGTTCGCCCTGATCCTCACCCACCCGAAGCTTCGCGGCGCCACCGGCGCCTGGACCTCACCGATCGCCCTCGTCTGACGGAGGACTCCTATGAGCGCAGAGCATTACGACGTGATCATCATCGGCACCGGCGCCGGCGGCGGCACCCTCGCCCACAAGCTGGCGCCCTCGGGCAAGCGGATCCTCCTGCTCGAGCGCGGCGGCTACCTGCCCCGCGAGCCCGAGAACTGGGACTCCGAGCAGGTCTTCATCAAGGACCGCTACCTCTCGGACGAGCTCTGGTACGACAAGGACGGCCAGCCGTTCAAGCCGCACCAGCAGTACTTCGTCGGCGGCAACACCAAGTTCTACGGGGCGATCCTGTTCCGGCTGCGAGAGCGCGACTTCGACGAGGTCCGCCACTACGGCGGTCTCTCGCCGGCGTGGCCGCTCTCCTACCGGGATCTGGAGCCCTACTACGCCCAGGCCGAGCGGCTCTACCTGGTTCACGGCGAGGCGGGCGAGGACCCGACCGAGCCGACGCGCTCGGGGCCGTTCCCGTACCCGGCGGTCTCGCACGAGCCGCGGATTCAACAGCTGCACGACGACTTCGACCGCGCCGGTCACCGCCCCTTCCACCTCCCGGTCGGGATCGACCTCAACGAGGACGATCCCGAGCAGGGCAGGTGCGTTCGCTGCGACCGCTTCGACGGGTTCCCGTGCCTCACCGACGGGAAGGCCGACGCCCACGTCCTCTGCGTCCGCCCTGCCCTCCGGCACGACAACGTCACCCTCCTCACCGGCGCCCGGGCGCAGCGGCTCGAGACCGACCCGAGCGGCGCCTCGATCAGCGGGGTGGTGGTCGAGCGCAATGGCCTCGAGGAGACCTACCGCGGCGACATCGTCGTCATCTCCTGCGGGGCGGCGAACTCGGCGGCCCTGCTGTTGAAGTCGGCCTCGGAGCGCCATCCGAACGGGCTCGCGAACTCCTCCGACGTCGTCGGCCGCCACTACATGGCCCACATCAACTCGGGCGTGATCGCGGTCTCCCAGGCGCCGAACGAGACCAAGTTCCAGAAGACCCTCGGCGTCAACGACTACTACTGGGGGGCGCCCGACTCAGACCTGCCGCTCGGGCACATCCAGATGCTCGCCAAGTCGGACCGGAACATCCTCCGGGGCGGGGCACCCTGGTTCGCCCCGGGCGTGGCTCTCGACTACCTGGCCAGGCACGCGATCGACTTCTGGCTCACGACCGAGGACCTGCCCCACCCGGACAATCGGGTGACGGTCGACCGCCGAGGCAACATCCACCTGGCGAAGACCTACCATAACCTCGAGGCCCACAAGCGCCTGCTGGCGAAGCTGAGGGCGCTGATGGGTCCGCTCGGCTGCCACGACGCCTCGATCCCGAGCTGGTCGATCCTCGACCAGCGGATCCCGCTGGCCGGGGTCGCGCACCAGTCCGGCACCGTGCGCTTCGGGACCGACCCGAAGCAGTCGGCGCTCGATCCCAACTGCAAAGCGCACGACCTCGACAACCTCTACGTCGTCGACACCAGCTTCTTCCCCTCCTCGGCGGCGGTGAACCCGGCGCTGACGGCAATGGCGAACTCGCTTCGGGTCGGCGATCACCTGCTGGAGCGGCTCGGGGCCCGCGGCGAGGCAGCCGCGGCGGCCCAAGACGGAGAGAAGGTCGGCGGTCGGACCCCGGAGGAGGTGGTCTCATGAGAAGGAAGGCGAGCGCCCTCGCCGGCGCCGTTGGGAAGGGCCTGGTCGCCGGGTTCGTCGGCACCGCGGCGATGACGATCTCGAGCACCGTCGAGGCGAAGCTCCGGGGCCGCACCCCGAGCTCGGCCCCCGCCCGGGCGACCGCGAAGGTGCTCGGGATCAAGGAGTTCGAGGACGAGATCGCAAAGGCGCGGTTCAACGACCTCTCCCACTGGGGATTCGGAACCAGCTGGGGTGTGCTGCGCGGGCTCCTCGGCGCCACCGGGATGCCCGCCCGGACCGCCACCGCCCTCCACGGGGCGGCGGTGTACGGCAACTCCCAGGTGATGCTCCCTGCCCTCGACATCGCTCCGCCTGCGGTCTTCTGGCCGAAGGAGGAGATCGCGATCGACGCCTTCCACCACGCCGTCTACGCCGCTGCCACCGGCATCGCCTACGAGCTCCTCAACGGCACCAACGGGCGCTAGCGAAGCCCGGTAGGCCAGGACTAGTGGACCTCTAGATCAGGCCACGCTGGCGGGCCCTGGCAACCGCCTCGCTGCGTCCCGAGGCGTCGAGCTTGCGGAAGATGCTCTTGGCATGCCCGCGTCGAACAGCTCTCCCTCCCGCCCGCATCCGGGCGAGCGGCAGGGCTGGCTCGCGGCGGGTGGTGAGGACGACCTGGGGCGAGGGCGGCGGGTGCTCGACCAGGAAGGTGAGCTGGTGGTGGATCTCCTCTCGCCGGATCGCGCGGTAGTCGTCGAGGACGAGCACGGTCGGCTCTTTCATGTCCGGACCAGGCCCGACGCTGACCCGCGACCTGCAAGCCGACGCTCCCCACGCGGCCCCTTCAACGCTCTAAGCTCGCACCGTGGCTGAGCTCGCGGAGCTCAACGCGCTCGACTCAGATTCACGCGCGGTGCTCGCCGCGACCAAGCTTCACATCCCCCCGGTCCGGCCCCAGCACGTCCCGCGCGTGAGGCTGATCGACGCGCTCGTCGAGCGACCCGCACGCAAGGTCACCCTGATCGAGGCGTCGGCCGGCTACGGGAAGACCACTTTGATCGCGGAGTGGGCCTCCTCCGACAAGGAGGCTCGCGACTTCGCCTGGCTCTCCCTGGACGAGGGCGACAACGACCCCGTCCGCTTCTGGGCCGGCGTGATCGACGCGATCCGCCTCCTGGAACCGGGATTCGGCGAGCGGGCGGCCGCGGCTGTGGCGGCCCGGAGCATCGGCATCGTAGACGTCGCGCTGCCGCTGCTGCTGAACGAGCTCGCCGAGCTCGAGCGCGAGATCGTGCTCGTCCTCGACGACTATCACGTCGTGCGGAACGAGGAAGCGCACCGCTCGGTGGCCTTTCTGATCGCGCATCTCCCGTCGCCCCTCCATCTCGCGCTGGCCACTCGCACAGAGCCGCCGCTGCCCCTGGCTCGGATGCGCGCGGGGGGCGAGCTGTTGGAGGTCCGCGGCAACGATCTGCGGTTCGACGACGAGGAGACGGCGGAGCTCTTGCGACGGGCGCTTGACCTCGATCTCGACAGCACGGCCGTATCACGCCTGCGCCAGCGCACCGAGGGCTGGCCGGCGGGCCTGTACCTGGCCGGCCTCTCGCTTCGCGGTCGCCCCGATCCCGATCGGTTCATCGACTCGTTCGCCGGGAACGACCGCCATATCGTCGACTACCTCTCCAGCGAGGTGCTGGCGGATCAGGGCGCCGAGCTACGCGATTTCCTGCTGCGCACGTCGATCCTCGACCGCCTCTGCGGGCCGCTGTGCGACCACGTTGCCGGCGCCGAGGACTCGACGGCCCGGCTGGTGGGGCTTGAGAGCCGCAACCTCTTCCTGGTCCCGCTCGACCACACCCGCACCTGGTACCGATATCACCGCCTGTTCGGCGAGCTCCTCCGCCACGAGCTCGAGCATGCCCATCCGGGAGTGAGCGGCGGGCTCCACCGGCGTGCCCGCGAGTGGTTCGAAAGGGAGGGTTCGGTGGCGGAAGCGATCCACCATGGCGTGGCGGGCGGGGACCTCGAGCATGCCCGCGAGCTGATCGCCGCCAACTGGAACGAGTACTTCAATCGCGGCCGGCTGGGGACGGTCCGGCACTGGCTGGACTCGCTTCCCCGGCCCACGGTGACGGAGGACGCGCGGTTGTGCGTGGCGGGCGCCTGGGTCGCTCTCGACCGCGGCGAGCTCGCCGACGCCCGAGGGTGGATCGACACCGCCACCCGGGCAACGTCCCCGGACCCGGTGAGCTCGGCCGAGGCGGACATCGGAGTGCTGTGTGCCGTTCACGGCTTCAAGGTCGGATCACTGGAGGAGTCGCAAAGCGCAGCGCGCGAGGTAATTGGGATCACCGACGGTCAGCAGGAGTCGTTCGCCCGCACGGTCGCGAAGCTGATCCTCGGGGTGGCGCTCTATTGGAACGGGGAGTCGGAGGAGGCGGGGGCGAGGCTTCCGAGGGCCGCCGAGCTGTCGAAACGGGGCGCCAACGATCTCGGCCAGGCCTACGCGCTCGGGTATCTCGGCCTGATTGCCGCCGACCGTGGCGACGCGGCGGAGGCCGATCGGCTCGGTCTGGCGGCGGTTGAGCTCCGCGAAGGCGCGGAGTTCAGGGAGCACTTCGTGCTCATGGCCGCCCACCTGGCGAGAAGCAGGGCCGCCGAGGGTCAGGGCCGGCTCGACCAGGCCGAGCACGAGGCCTCTCGTGCCGTCGAGCTCTCTCGCCGGGGCGCGGGGCGTCTGGAGATCGGCGCAAGCCTCCTCGCCCTCAGCCGGGTCCGCCAGCTACGCGGCGACCGCGACGAGGCCCGGCACCTCCTGCGGAGCGCCCGCGAGGCGATCGACGGGTGCGCGGATCCAGGCGGCCTCGCGACCGCGGTGGCGGCGGCCGAGCGCGGCGTGCGCGTGGCCCGGGGGCCGACCACCCGGTCGAACGTCCAGGTGGAGGAGCTGACCGACCGTGAGCTCGCGGTCTTGCGCCTGCTCGCGAGCGACCTCTCTCGGCGGGAGATCGCCGACGCGCTCTACGTATCGCAGAACACGATCAAGACCCACCTCCGCGGCATCTACCGGAAGCTCGATGCCACCACCCGGGCAACCGCCGTGGCCCGCGCCCGGGAGCTCGAGCTGCTCTGAGCGAGATGGCTCTTTACGCCTGAACGCCGCCGAGGACGCTGACCCCGGCCACGATCACCGCGACGCCGGTGAGCTGGAGGGTCGAGAGCCGCTCGCGAAACAGCAGGTAGGCCGCGATTGCGGCGATCGCCGCGAACTGGGATGAGAGAACGGCGCTAACCGCGATCCCGTGCCGCGCACCGAATGCGAACAGGGCGAAGCCGAGGACCTCGCCCACACCGGCGACCAGGACCAGGGGCAGGGCCTCGCGCGTGATTTGCAGTCCCGAGCGCAGCGCCAGCGGCAGCGTTACCACGAGGACGCCGATCACCCGCGAGGGCAGCAGCGCCCAGACCACCGGCAGGGTGATGCTGACCCGGCCGATTGCGTACAGGCTCCAGCCGATCGCAACCGCCGCGCCGATCGCGTACACCCAGGAGCGGGTCAGACGCGGGGCATCGGGGTCGGCTGCCTCCTCCGGCGCCACGCCCGCCAGAAAGATGCCCACTGCGATCACGACCAGCAGCAGGCCAACCCCTGGCCCCACCGCCTCCCCACCGATGATCGCGATCAGCGCCGCGATCGCCCCCTGGGTCGAGACGAGCGGGGCGACGATCCCGACTTTCCCGATCCGAAGCGCCGAGTAGGCGAGCAGCAGGCCGACCACATTCCCGACTCCGGCAACGGCCATCCATCCCGCCGCCTCGCCGTCGAGCCCGTCCGGGATCCCCTTCGCCACCACCAACGGGCCGGTGACGGCGAGGCCGATCAGCATGATCCAGGCGAGCAGCTGGGCCGCCCCGATCATCCGACTCGACCGCGAGTTGCAGAGCGTCACCGCGGCGAACACCACGGCGGCGCCGAGGCCCCCGAGGATGGCGAGCATTGGGGGAAGCTAAGGCTTCGTGGGGAGCCTGGTTCTCACCCCTTGTACACCTGGCGGGCGACGGCTGTGGCGTGGACCGCCCCCCCGATCGCCGCGGCGCCGAGCGCCCCGCCGCGGGTGAGCAGACCCTCCCGCCCGGCGAGCCGGGTCAGCCGCCACCACAACGGCAGAAAGCCGGCGACGGCGGTGACGAGGCCGGGCGAGTACTCGCGGTAGGCCACGGTCGTCCCGGCGTGGAACACCGGGTTCCACAGCGCCTGCTGCGAGAGCACGGCGAGGTGAAAGGCGAAAAGCACCGTGCGGCTGCGCATGCGCACCGCCAGCAGCGTGGCCGCGGTCGTCAGCGCGAGCCCTGCGGCGTTGATGT
>JBKPIY010000087.1:0-21135 GCA_046730475.1 Actinomycetota bacterium | reverse complement strand
GGCCGCGGTCCGGGCGGCGGTCCCGGGCCACGGCGCCGACCGCCGGCTGTCGCCGGAGCTGGCGGCGGCCGAGCGGCTGGTGACGAGCGGCGCCGTGGTCGAGGCGGTCGAGGGCGCGATCGGGGAGCTCTCGTGAGCGCCCCGAGGGAGGTGCGCGCGCCGCGGGGCACCGAGCTCTCCTGCCGGGGGTGGCCCCAGGAGGCGGCGATGCGGATGCTGATGAACAACCTCGACCCGGAGGTCGCCGAGCGCCCCGAGGACCTGGTCGTCTACGGCGGCACCGGCCGCGCGGCCCGGTCGTGGGAGGCGTTCGAGGCGATCGTCCGCACCCTCCGGACCCTGGCCGGCGACGAGACGATGCTGGTCCAGTCGGGGAAGCCGGTCGGCGTCTTCCGCACCCACCAGTGGTCTCCGCGGGTCCTGATCGCGAACTCGAACCTGGTCGGAAACTGGGACAACTGGGAGGAGTTCCGCCGGCTCGAGGCGCTCGGGCTGACGATGTACGGGCAGATGACCGCCGGCTCGTGGATCTACATCGGCAGCCAGGGGATCGTCCAGGGGACCTACGAGTGCTTCGCCGAGATCGCCCGCCGCCGCTTCGGCGGGTCGCTGGCGGGGACGATCACCGTCACCGCCGGGCTCGGAGGGATGGGCGGGGCGCAGCCGCTGGCGGTGACCATGAACGGCGGGGTGGCGCTGTGCGTCGAGATCGACCCCGAGCGGATCCCCCGCAGGCTCGAGACCCGCTACCTCGACGAGGAGGCCGGTGACCTCGACGACGCCGTCGCCCGCTGCCGGCGCGCCAAGGAGGAGCGCCGGCCGCTCAGCGTCGGGCTCTGCGCCAACGCCGCCGACGTGCTCCCGGCGCTGCGGGCGATGGACTTCGAGGCCGACATCGTCACCGACCAGACCAGCGCCCACGACCCCCTGAACGGCTATATCCCGAACCTGATGACCCTGGAGGAGGCGTTGGAGCTTCGCGCCTCCGACCCCGACGAGTACGTCCGCCGATCGCGGGCGGCGATCGCGGCCCACTGCGCGGCGATGGTCGGCTTCCTCGACGCCGGGGCGGAGGTGTTCGACTACGGCAACAGCCTCCGCGCCGAGGCCGAGCTCGGCGGCTTCGAGCGCGCCTTCGCCTATCCGGGATTCGTCCCCGCCTACATCCGCCCCCTCTTCTGCGAGGGCAAGGGCCCCTTCCGGTGGGAGGCGCTGTCGGGCGACCCCGCCGACATCGCCGCCACCGACCGCGCGGTGGTCGAGGAGCTGGCGGGCGACGAGCCGCTCGCGCGCTGGATCCGCCTCGCCCGGGAGAGGATCGCCTACCAGGGGCTGCCGGCGCGGATCTGCTGGGCGGGCTACGGCGAGCGCGCCCGGCTCGGGCTGCGCTTCAACGAGATGGTCCGGTCCGGCGAGCTGCGGGCCCCGATCGTGATCGGCCGCGACCATCTCGACTCGGGCTCGGTCGCCTCGCCCTACCGGGAGACCGAGTCGATGGAGGATGGCTCCGACGCGATCGCCGACTGGCCGCTCCTGAACGCGCTCGTCCACACCGCCGCCGGCGCCTCCTGGGTGAGCGTCCACGACGGCGGCGGGGTCGGGATCGGCCGCTCCCTTCACGCCGGGATGGTGTGCGTCGCCGACGGCACCGACCTGGCGGCGGAGAAGCTCGAGCGCGTCCTGACTACCGACCCCGGCACCGGGGTGATGCGCCACCTCGACGCCGGCTACGAACGGGCCGGCGCGGTCGCCGCCGAGCGCGGGGTCCGGATCCCGATGCACGAGGGCGCCCAGGGGTCCGATTGAGCCCCCTCGAGATCCTCGAGATCGGCGACCCCCGCCTGCGCCGGCGCGCCCGCGAGGTGGAGGCCGGGGAGCTGCGCTCGCCCGAGGTCCAGCGGCTGATCGACGAGATGATCGAGACGATGTGGGCGGCCGGCGGCGCCGGGCTCGCCGCCACCCAGGTCGGCGCGGAGCTCCGGATCGCGGTGGTCGAGGTGCGCGGCACCAACCCCCGCTACCCCTACAAGCCTCCGATCCCGCTGACGGTGATCGTCAACCCGGTGCTCGAGCCGGTCGACGAGGAGGTGGTCGAGATCAACGAGGGGTGCCTGTCGGTGCCAAACCTGCGCGGGAGCCTGATGCGCCACGTCAGCGTCCGGGTCCGCTACCTCGACCGCGAGGGCACCGACCGCGACGAGGTGAAGCGGGGGCTGACGGCCGGCACCTTCCAGCACGAGGTCGACCACCTGGACGGCCGCCTGTTCGTCGACCGGGTGACCGACCCGACCACCTTCACGACCTGGGAGCAGTTCGAGCGCCACCACCGCGACGCCTTCGTCGGGCGGATCGAGGAGTTCGTCGCCCGGGTCGGCTCGTGAGCTCCGGCGCCGATCGGTATTGGTGCGAGCTCGCCTGGCTCGGCGGCGAGCGGGCCGAGGCGGGGGTTGCGATCGCCCTCGAGGGCCGGCGGATCGCCTCGGTCGAGCCCGGGGTCGAGCCGCCTTCCGGGGCAACGCGGCTACGGGGGCTGACGATCCCCGGCCTCGCCAACGCCCACTCCCACGCCTTCCAGCGGGTCCTCCGGGGCCGGGCCGAGCAGGGCCGGGGCTCGTTCTGGAGCTGGCGCGAGCGGATGTACGAGGCGGCGGAGGCGCTCGACCCCGACCGTTACCTGGCCCTGGCGCGCGCCACCTTCGCCGAGATGGCGCTGGCCGGGATCACCGCCGTCGGCGAGTTCCACTACCTCCACCACGCCCCCGGCGGCGCCCCCTACTCCGATCCGAACGCGATGGGGCTGGCGCTGCTCGAGGCCGCCCGCCAGGCGGGAATCCGGATCACCCTGGTGGACGCGTGCTACCTCCACGGCGGGATCGGCGCCGAGCTCCTCGGCGTCCAGCGCCGCTTCTCGGACGGCAGCGCCGAGGCGTGGGCGGAGCGGGTCGACGGGCTCCGGCCGGAGCCGGAGGGGGAGGCCTTCGCCCGGGTCGGGGCGGCGATCCACAGCGTCCGCGCGGTCGACCCGGCGTCGGCGGCGACCGTCGCCGCCTGGGCGAACGGGCGCGGGTCGCCGCTCCACGCCCACCTCTCCGAGCAGCCCCAGGAGAACGAGGACTGCCTCGCCGCCTACGGCCGCACCCCGTCCGCGGTCCTCGCCGGCGCCGGCGCGCTCACCGACCGCTTCGTCGCCGTCCACGCCACCCACCTCGCCGAGGCCGACTTCGCCCTCCTCGGCGACGCCGGGGTGACCTGCTGCCTGTGCCCCACCACCGAGCGCGATCTCGCCGACGGGATCGGCCCCGCCCGCCGGCTCGTCGACGACGGCGCCAGGCTCGCCCTCGGCAGCGACTCCCACGCCGTCATCGACCCCTTCGAGGAGGCGCGGGCGGTGGAGCTCGACGAGCGCCTCGCCTCCGGGGTACGGGGCCGCCACTCGGCCGCCGAGCTCCTCCGGGCCGCGAGCGCCGACGGGCACGCCGCCCTCGGCTGGCCCGAGGCGGGGGCGATCGCCCCGGGCAACCTCGCCGACCTGGTCACGGTCGGGCTCGATGGCGTCCGCCTCGCCGGGACCGGGCCCGAGGACGCGATCGAGTCGGTGGTCTTCGCCGCCTCGGCGGCCGACGTCCGCGAGGTCGTGGTCGGCGGTCGCAGGATGGTGAGCGACGGCGCTCACCTGAGCGTCGACGTGCCCGGGGAGCTGGCGGCGGCGGTCGGGGCGGGCCGATGAGCACCCTCGTGATCGACGACATCGGCCTCCTGGTCACCAACGATCCCGAGCTCGGCGACGGGCCGCTGGGCGAGGTGCGCGAAGCCGCCCTGGTGATCGAGGACGGGGCGGTGGCGGCGGTGGGCGCGGCGGGAGCGGCTGCCGACGAGCGAATCGACGCCGGCGGGCGCTGCGTGATCCCGGGGTTCGTCGACAGCCACACCCACCTGGTGTTCGCCGGCGATCGCTCCGGGGAGTTCGCGGCGAGGATGGCCGGGCGCCCCTACCAGGCGGGCGGGATCAGGGTGACGACCGAGGCGACCCGGGCGGCGGACCCCGCCGAGCTCGGCGCCTTGACGGCCCGCCGCCGCCGCGAGGCGCTTCGGGCGGGGATCACCCACCTCGAGATCAAGTCGGGCTACGGCCTTGACGTCCCCACCGAGCGGCGCTCCTGCGAGATCGCCGCCGAGCACACCGACGACGTCACCTTCCTCGGCGCCCACGTCGTCCCGGCCGAGTACGAGGGCCGCGCCGACGACTACGTCGACCTGGTGCGCACCGAGATGCTGGCGGCGTGCGCGCCCCCGGCGCGCTGGGTCGACGCCTTCTGCGAGCGGGGCGCCTTCGACCCCGATCAGTGCCGGGCGGTGCTGGAGGCGGGCCGAGCCGCCGGCCTCGGCCTCCGCCTCCACGGGAACCAGCTCGGCCCCGGCCCCGGGGTCCAGCTCGGGGTCGAGCTCGGCGCCGCCTCGGTGGACCACTGCACCTACCTCTCGGACGAGGACGTCGCCGCCCTGGCGGGGAGCGACACCGTCGCCACCTTCCTCCCGGCGACCGACTTCTCGACCCGCCAGCCCTACCCCGACGCCCGCCGGGCGATCGACGCCGGGGCCGCCGTCGCGATCGCCACCAACACCAACCCCGGCTCGAGCAACACGACCTCGATGAGCTTCTGCATCGCCCTCGCCGTCCGCGACATGGGGATGACGGTCGAGGAGGCCATCGCCGCCGCCACCCGAGGCGGCGCCATCGCCCTCCGTCGCGGCGACGTCGGCCGCCTCGCCCCCGGCGCCCGCGCCGACGCCGTCATCCTCGACGCCGGCTCGCCCGCGGACCTCGTCTACCGCCCCGGGGTCCCGCTGATCGCCGCCACCGTCGCCGCCGGCCGCCCCGCGTTCGTCGCCGGGGAGATGTTGGAGGGCCGGCTACTCGGCTGATCCGGCCCGGACGCCGGTCAGCTCCTCGCTCAGCTCCCGCAGCCGCCTACGGGCGTCGGCGTCGTATGCCTGGGGGTGGGCAGCCGACTCGGACTCGACGTTGAAGTACCGGCCGCTGACGCCGTCGAGCTCGGGGTCGGCGATCAGCCGGACGGTCGCCTGCACCCCCCGCTCGAGCGGGGTGGCGGGCTCGACCCCGGCGGCCCGGACCATCTTGGTCGGCATGTAGGTGGAGGGGTGCAGGCAGTTGGCGGTCACCCCGGAGGGCCCGAGCTCCTCGGCGAGGTCGATGGTCATCATCACCTGGGCAAGCTTCGACTGGCAGTAGGCCTGGATCCCGCTGTAACTCCGCTCGAGCATGACGTCGGCGAAGTCGATCGGCGCCTGGCCGGCGGAGCTGACGTTGACGATCCGGGACGGGGCGGAGGCGACGATCAAATGCTTCAGCAGTTGCGTCAGGAGGAAGCCCGCCAGGTAGTTGACCGCGAACCGCAGCTCGTAGCCGTCCTCGCTCTCCTTCCGCCCGGCCGGCTCCGAGGTGCCGATCCCGGCGTTGTTGACGAGGACGTCGAGGCGCTCGTTCTCGTCGGCCACCCGGCGGGCCAGCTCGCGCACCTGGTCGAGGGAGGCGAGGTCGGCGCGATACCAGCGAAGCGCCCCGTTGCCGGTCTCGGCTTCGATCGACGCCAGGGTCTCCTCGCCGCGCCCGTCGTCGCGCCCGTGCAAGAGCAGGGTGGCGCCGCCGCGGGCGAGCTCGGCGGCGACGCCGCGGCCGAGCCCGTCGGTGGCGCCCGTGATCAGGATCGTCTGCCGGTCGAGCGGTCTCATCGCCTCCAGCCGGGTTCATTCTCCCCGTATCCGGTTCACTCGCACGACCGGCGCGGCCCGTAGCGTTCCCGCGATGCGCCTCGACGAGCGAACGCGGCATGGTGGACGCTCGCCGGGGCCTGCACGAGCCCGTTCCTCCTCCTGATGCTTGACTCGACGGTGTCCCCTGTGTTCGTCAGCTCGAGCGTCTTGGGGAGACCGTTACGCTCACACCCTTGGCGTCCGAGGCGAGGTGAGCCGCTATTTCTGAGCAGAACGTCGAGCTCGTCCGCCGGTTGCTGGACATGTTCGCGAGACGGGAGCACGAGGACGTGTTCGCGTTCTACGACCCCGAGATCGAATGGGACGCGTCCGCCTGGGAGGGAATGGCCGAGTTCCCCCCGGGCCTTTCTGGCGTGTACCGCGGCCACGAGGGGGTTCGGAACTACTGGCGCAACTGGCTTGAGGCCTGGAAGGACATCGAGTTCGAGGTCGAGGATGTCCTGGACGGAGGTGACGAGGTGGTGGCGCTGATCCGCAATCAGCGTCAGTGGGGGCGGCACACCGGGATCGCCACCGAGATGGCGCCGTACGGGCTCGTGTTCACCGTCCGCGGCGGCAAGGTGGTCCGGTGGCGCGCCTATCCGGACCAGGAGTCCGCCCTCGAAGCCGCCGGGCTGCGCGAGTAGCTCCCGCCCGGCTCAGCGGGCGTGGGTGCGCTCGTAGCGCTGCTGCTCCTCGGCCGTGCGCTCGGCCCACGGGACCGCCTCCAGGCGCTTGGCCGGGATCGGCTCGCCGCTCTCGACCGAGAACCCGTAGGTGCCCTCCTCGAGCCGCTTCTCGGCGCGCTCGACGGCCTCGAGCTCGGCCCGCAGCTGGGCGACGAGCGCCTCGTCGACCTCCTCCTCCTCGATCACCTCGGCGTCGTCGAGCGGGTCGGTGCCGGTGTCGATCTCGTCGAGCTCGCTGCGGCGCAACCGACCGAGGTCGGCGAGCCTGCTCTCGATCCGGTCGCGCTCTCGCTTCAGCAGCTCGCGGGCGCGGGCGTCGGCCAGCGGGGGCTCTCTCTCGCTCATCCGGTCATTCTCTCAGCCACGGACCAGGGCGTCGCGGTCGACCTCGGTGTGGCCGGCGTAGCCGCTCAGGGCGAGGGTGAGGTCGAGCTCGCCGAGGAGCATCCTCAGCACTGTCTCGACCCCGGCCTGGCCGTCGAGGGCGAGGCCCCACAGATAGGGACGGCCGACGCAGACCGCGCGGGCGCCGAGGGCGAGGGCCTTGAGGACGTCGGCGCCCGAGCGGACGCCGCTGTCGAAGAGGACGGCGATCCGGTCGCCGACGGCGTCGACCACGGACGGGAGCGCGTCGAGGGAGCCGATCGCCCCGTCGATCTGGCGGCCGCCGTGGTTGGAGACGATCACCCCGTCGACGCCGCGGTCGAGCGCCCGGCGGGCGTCGTCGGCGCGCTGGATCCCCTTGATCAGGATCGGAAGCGAGGTGACGCCGCGGAGCTTTCCGAGGTCGTCCCAGGTGAGGGAGTCGTTCACGTAGACGCTCAGGTAGTGGCCGATCGCGGCCCCGGGGTCCTCCTCGGGCGGCTTCGCCAGCCGGGAGCGGAACACCGGGTCCTGGAGGTAGTTGGCGTTCCCCACCCCCTCGAGGAACGGGAGCCACGCCTGCTGGAGGTCGCGCGGCTTCCACCCGGGGATGAAGGTGTCGACGGTGACCACGATCGCGTCGTAGCCGGCGGCCTCGGCCCGCGAGACCATGCTCGCCATCAGCTCCTCGTCCTTGGGCCAGTAGAGCTGGAACCAGCGGGGGCCGTCGCCGATCGCCTCGGCGATCTCCTCCATCGTGAACGCCGACGCCGAGCTCGCGATCATCGGCACCCCGACCGCGGCCGCCGCCCGCGCCGTCGCCAGCTCGCCGTCGGGGTGGACGATCGTCTGAACCCCGATCGGCGCCAGCATCACCGGCGCCGGCATCGCCGTCCCGCAGACCTCGGTGGCGAGGTCGCGGCGGGAGACGTCGCGGAGGAAGCGGGGGACGATCCGCCAGCCGCGGAAGGCGTCGCGGTTGGCGCGCATCGTGTCCTCGGTGCCGGCCCCGGCGCGGACGTAGGCGGCGGCCCGCTCCTCCATCGCCGCGATCCCGCGCTCCTCGAGCTCGGCCACCGACACCGGAATGCTCGGCCGCTCGCCCGCCATCCCCCGCGCGTAAATCTCGCGGTAGTAGTCGGCGAAGTGCGGCCAGGCGGCCATCCCCTCCACGGCGGCGACTCTATCCCCCTCAGGCGCCCGAGCCGGAGGGACTTGACGGCTCTGCCATCGTGTGGGCATGGACGTCTGTGCGCACATGGACCAGATCAGGGTCGATCCCCCCGGGGAGTTCGAGGGCTGCGAGGACTGCCTGCGGACCGGAGGCTGGTGGGTGCATCTGCGGGTCTGCCGGACCTGCGGTCACGTCGGCTGCTGCGACTCCTCCCCGAACCGCCACGCCTCGGCGCATGCCGCCGACAGCGGCCACCCGATCGTCACCTCGCTGGAGCCGGGCGAGGACTGGTCCTGGTGCTACGTCGACGAGGTCGCCTTCGAGCTCGTCTGAGCGCGCGTCGCGGCGGGGATCGGACCTTGACCATCTGGATCTTCGAGCCAGGTCACACCGAGGTCGAGTTCCGCGCCATCCACATGATGGTCACCACCGTCCGCGGCCTGTTCAAGGACGTCCACGGCCGGCTCGAGTTCGACTGGGAGAGCTGCCTCGAGTCGACCTTCGAGGGTGAGATCGACGCCACCCGGCTCTGGACCGGCGAGCCGGCCCGCGACGCCCACCTGCGAAGCGCCGACTTCTTCGACGTCGAGCGCCATCCGAGGATCACCTTCAGCGGCCGCCTCCGCGAGCGCGTCGGCGACACCCGGTTCAAGGCGAGTGCCGCGGTGACGATCCGCAGCCACACCATCGAGGTCCCCTTCGACGCCACCTATCGGGGGATGTGGGAGACCCCTTGGTGGCAGGGGGACGAGAACAAGGGGACGATGCGCCGGATCGGCTTCGACGGGCACACCCGGGTGAACCGGCACGACTTCGGGGTCTCCTGGCAGGACGAGCTGCCCGGCGGGGGCCGCGTCGTCAGCGACGAGGTCGAGGTCGACCTCGACCTCGAGGCGATCCACCTCGGCGACCTCGAGCGGACCGGCGCGATCTCCTATTACCGCGACGTGGTCGCCTGAGGCCAGGGCCCCGGCTTCGCCCTTCGACTAGGGTCTCCCTCGCGATGGCGACGGTGCGCGAGGCCGCGTTCGAGCTCTTCCGCGGGCACGGGATGACCACCATGTTCGGGAACCCCGGCTCGACCGAGCTGCCGATGCTGGCCGAGTTCCCGAACGACTTCACCTACGTGCTCGGGCTCCAGGAGGCGGCGGTGGTGGGGATGGCCGACGGGTACGCCCAGGCCTCGGGCAAGGTCACCCACGTCAACCTCCACACCGCCCCCGGGGTGGGGAACGCGATGGGGGCGATCTTCAACGCCCAGGCGAACAAGTCGCCGCTCCTGGTGACGGCCGGCCAGCAGGTCCGCGCCCACATCACCATGCAGGCGAACCTCACCAACCGCGACGCCAACCGGATGCCGCACCCGCTGGTGAAATGGAGCTACGAGGTGCCGCGCGCCGCCGACGCGGTGGCGGCCCTGGCCCGGGGGATCCAGATCGCGTCGCTGCCCCCGCGGGGGCCGGCGTTCCTGTCGGTGCCGATGGACGACTGGAACACCGAGGCCGACCCCGAGGGGGCGCCGAGGGCGATCGAGCGCCGGGTCCGCGGCGCCGCGGCCGCCGACCCCGAGGCGGTGCGCTCGATCGCCGACCGGCTGGCGGCGGCCGAGAGCCCGGTGATGGTGGCGGGGCCGGACATCGACGCGAGCGGCGCCTGGGAGGCCGGGATCGCCCTCGCCGAGCGCCAGCGGCTGCCCGTGTTCGCCTCGCCGGCGACCGGCGGCGGCCGGCTCGGCTTCCCCGAGGGCCACCCCCTGTTCCAGGGGATCCTGCCGCCCGCGATCGGCCCGATCGCCGAGACGCTCAAGGGCCGCGACCTGATCCTGGTGGTCGGCTCCTCGGTGTTCCCCTACTACCCCTACATCCCCGGCCCCCTCCTTCCCGAGGGCGCCGCGCTGATCGCGATCACCAGCGACCCCGAGGAGGCGGCGCGGGCGCCGATCGGGGAGGCGGTCGTCGCCGACGTCCGCCTCACCCTCGAGGCCCTGCTCGAGCTCGTCGGCGAGGCCGACCGCGCCGAGCCCGATCCGCTCCCGGACCCCACCCCCGGCGAGGAGAGCGACCCGCTGACCGCGACCATGGTCCACCACACCCTCGGCGACGTCTTCCCCGATGGCGGGATCGTCGTCCTCGAGTCCCCCTCCAGCACCCTCGCCCTGCGAAACCAGCTTCGGCTCTCCCGCCCCGGCAGCTACTACTTTTGCGCCGGCGGGGGTCTCGGCTTCGGGCTGGCGGCGGCGGTCGGCGTCCAGCTCGCCCAGCCCGACCGCCCCGTCGTCTGCGTGGTCGGCGAGGGGTCCGCCCAGTACGCGATCACCGCCCTCTGGTCTGCGGTCGCCTACGAGGTGCCGGTCACGGTGCTCGTCCTCCGCAACGAGGAGTACGCGATCCTGAAGTGGTTCGCCGAGGTCGAGGAGGTGAAGGGCGCCCCCGGCCTCGATCTGCCGGCCCTGAACACCGCCGAGATCGCCGCCGGGTACGGCGTGTCGGCGAAGCGGGTCTCCGGCCGCGAGGAGCTCCGCGCGGCGCTGGCGGCGGCGATCGCCTCCGATGGCCCCGAGGTGGTCGAGGTCCCGGTCGCCCCGGGGATGGCCCTGTTCTGAGGGACGCGATGGCGCTGCTCGACGCCGACGTCGCCCGAATCGTCCCGGAGGGGGGAGAGCCGGCCCCCGACCGCGCCCCCGACGAGCTCGCCGCCGGCACCCCCGAGCCGCTCCGCACGGCGCTCACCGACCTGCTCGGGGCCGACCGCGTGCTCGCCCGGGCGATCGACCTGGTCCGCTACGCCTCCGACGCCAGCCCCTACCGGCTCCTGCCGCGGGCGGTGGTGATGGCCCACGACGCCGGCGACGTCGCCAAGGTGATCGGCTACGGGCGGCGCACGGGCACCGCGGTCACCTTCCGCGCCGGCGGCACCAGCCTCAGCGGCCAGTCCCAGTCCGACGCGATCATGGTCGACGTCCGCCGCCACTTCCGCGGGGTGAGGGTGGAGGAGGGGGGACGGCTGGCGCGGGTGCTCCCGGGGACGGTCCTCGGCCACGCCAACCTGGTCCTCGCCCCCCTCGGCCGCAAGCTCGGCCCCGATCCCGCCTCCACCGACATCGCCTGCGTCGGCGGGGTGGTCGCCAACAACTCGGGCGGGATGCGCTGCGGGGTGGTCGCCGACTCCTACTCGACGGTCCGCTCGATGACCCTGGTCCTCCCCTCGGGCACCGTGATCGACACCGCCGAGCCCGGCGCCGCCGAGCGCTTCGCCGAGGCGGAGCCGGAGCTGGCGCGGGGCCTGGCGGAGATCCGCGACGAGATCCGCGCCGATACCCGGCTCTCGGAGCGGATTCGGCGCAAGTTCGAGATCAAGAACACCACCGGCTATCGCCTCTGCGCCTTCCTCGACGCGGACGAGCCGCTCGAGATCTTCCGCCGCCTGGTGGTGGGATCGGAGGGGACCCTCGCCTTCATCGCCGAGGTGGTGTTCGAGACGGTGCCGCTGCCCGCCCGGACCACCGTCTCCTGGATCCACTTCCCCGACATCGATTCCGCCTGCGAGCCCGTCCCCGGCCTGGTCGCCGCGGGCGCCACCGCCGTCGAGCTGATGGTCGCCCCGGCGCTGATGGTGGCGAGCCAGCACATCGCCGGCGCCCCGGCCGAGTGGCTCGAGCTGCCCCCGGAGTCGGCCGCGCTTCTGGTCGAGTTCGGCGCCGGGACCGACGCCGAGCTCGACGCGCTGGTCGCCGGGGCGGGCGACGCGCTCGCCGGCCGCGAGCTGATCCGACCCCCCGACTTCACCCGCGACCCCGAGCGGATCGAGGTCGCCTGGCGCGTCCGCGAGGGCCTCCACGGCCTGATCGGGCGGCTGCGCCCGCCCGGGACGGCGCTGATCATCGAGGACGTCTGCGTGCCCCCGGCCCGGATCGCCGAGTCGGCCCACGACGTCCAGGCGCTCCTCGGCGCGCACGGCTTCCTCACCGGGGTCGCCGGCCACACCTCGGCGGGGAACCTCCACTTCATGCTCACCCCCGACTTCTCCAAGCAGGAGGACCTGGAGCGCTACGAGGCGTTCATGGGAAAGCTCGTCGACCTGATCGTCGACAAGTACGACGGCTCGCTCAAGGCCGAGCACGGCACCGGGCGCAACATGGCGCCCTACGTCGAGCGCGAGTGGGGGGCAAAGGCGACCGGGCTGATGTGGAGGGTGAAGGAGCTCGCCGACCCCGACGGGGTGCTGTCGCCGGGGGTGGTCCTGAACCGCGACCGGGGGATCCACCTCCGGGATCTGAAGACCACCCCCCGGATCGAGGAGGTCGCCGACACCTGCGTCGAGTGCGGGTTCTGCGAGCCCGTCTGCCCCAGCCGCCTGCTCACCACCACCCCGCGGCAGCGGATCGTGATCCGCCGCGAGATCGCCCGCCAGCCGGCCGGCTCGCCGGTCCGGCGCGCCCTCCTGGACCAGTACCAATACGACGGGATCGATACCTGCGCCGCCGACGGGGCCTGCGCGATCTCCTGCCCGCTCGCGATCGACACGGGGAAGCTGATCAAGGGTTTCCGCGCCCGCCAGGAGCCCGTGCGCTCGCGGCGGGCGGCGCTGGAGCAGGCGAAGCGCTGGGGCGCGGTCGAGCGAGCCGCCCGCGCCACCCTTCGCTCGGGGCGGGCGCTGTCGAAGCTCGGCGGCCGGGTTCCGCTCCGCGGCCTCAGCCGGGCCGCGGGGCGCCTCCTCGGCGGCGAGCTCCTCCCCGAATGGAGCGGCGACCTGCCGCGGGCGGCCGGTCGCCTGCCGCTGACCGAGCCCCACGGGGCGGCCGCCGTCTACTTCCCCTCCTGTCTCAACCGGATCTTCTCCGGGCCCGATCGAGACGGCGCCGGCGACTCCGGCCGCCGCGACCTGCCGGAGGTGATCGTCGAGCTGTCGTCCCGGGCCGGCGAGCCTGTCTGGATCCCGCCCGACGTCGCCGGCCACTGCTGCGCGGTCCCCTGGAGCTCGAAGGGGCACCCCGAGGCCCACGCCTGGATGGCGAACCACACCATCGAGGGCCTCTGGCGCTGGACCGATGCGGGGCGGCTGCCGGTGCTCGTCGACGCCAGCTCCTGCACCCACGGGCTCGCCGAGGAGATCGCCGGCTCCCTCACCGAGGAGAACGCCGACCGCCACGCAAAGCTCTCCTTCCTCGACTCGATCGTGTGGGCGCGGCGGTTGCTCCCGAGGCTCGAGCTTCGCCGCCGGGTCCGCTCGGTCGCCGTCCATCCGACCTGCTCCACCCGCCACCTCGGCCTCTCCCGCGAGCTGCGGGCGCTCGCCGGCGAGCTCGCCGATGAGGTCGTGGTGCCGCCCACCGCCACCTGCTGCGGGTTCGCCGGCGACCGCGGCTTCCTTCGCCCCGAGCTCACCGAGGCCGCCACCCGCGAGCAGGCCTCCGAGCTCGAGGGCCGCGACTTCGACGCGTATCTGTCGACCAACCGGACCTGCGAGATCGGCCTCGCCCGGGGGACCGGCCGACCGTACGCGTCGATCGCCTACCTGATCGAGGAGCTGACCCGCCCCTGACCCGGGTCGGGTGCCGTTTGGCCCCCGCCCGTTTCGGGCACCAATAGGGCGAGCCTCCCCCGTCGCGGAGCAGGCTAGAGGCGCCCGGAAGGAGATAAGGAGTGGCAACGGATCCCCGGGGAGCGACAGCCCAGATTCGCCCGCCCGTCCGACCAGGGGGCGGTTATGGACGCGGAGGGCTGGCTCGATCGTGACCCGGATCGCCGAGTGGCCGGCTGAGGAGCAGCTCGAGCGACTCTACATCGAGCCGCCCGACCAGTTCATCGCCGCCCGCGACCGCCTCGCCCGGGCGCTGGAGGGGGAGGGCCACGTCGAGGCGGCCGAGCCGATCCGGCGGCTGCGAAAGCCGACCCCGGCGGCGTGGCTCGTCAACCAGCTCGTCCTCCGCGAGCCAGAGATGGCGGCGATAATGCTCGAGGAGGCGGAGCGGGTGGCCTGGGCCGAGCGGGCGTTGATGCGGGGGACCGGCACCCAGGCGCGGTTCCGGCGGGCCCTTCGCCAGCACCGGCTGGTCCTGGTGGAGGCGATGTCGACGATTCGCTCGATCGCCCTCGACTGCCCCCATCGGGTCAGCAAGGAAGCCCTCGGCCGCGCCGAGGAGACCCTGCTGGCGACGATGCTCGACCCGCGCGCGCGTGAGGCGGTTCGTCGTGGCCGGCTCGAGGAGGAGGTGCGGGTGGCCTCGCTCCGCGTCGAGGGGGCCGGCGGGGGTCCCGACAGCCCCGAAGGCGAGCGCCCAGCCGGGCCTCGGGGGTGGCGCTGAGCCGCAAGCCTTCTTGCAGGCCCTGTTAGCAGCCGCTCACGTTCGCGCGGCCCCCCTCTAGCCTGTGCCCGGCGCCCGGCCTCCCTGGCGGGCGCGACGGCAGGCCGGCCGTTTCACCGACAAGCGAACGCCCCCGCCGGCGCGGGATCCTGGCCACCGCGCTCGCGGTCGCGATCGCCACCGCCCTCGCGGTGGTGGTTCGGTCGGCTCCCGCCCAGGACTCCGGCTCGAAGCTCGCCGACAAGGTCCAGGAGCTGCACCAGGTCACCCAACGCCAACAAGCGGTCCAGGGGTCGATCGAGGAGGAGAACGCGCGGATCAACGAGCTGATCGCGCGCGAGTCCGAGATCCGCCGCCACGAGGCGCTCCTCGCGGCCGAGCTCCAGCGCAAGCAGGCCGAGCTCGAACGGGCGACCGCCGAGCTCGACCGCGAGCGCGCCCACTTGCGCCGGGTCCGCGCCCATCTCGACCGCGCCACCGCCGACCTCGAGGTGCTCCTGGTCCGGATCTACAAGACCGGCGACCCGGACACGATCAGCATCGTCCTCAGCGCCCGCGGCTGGGCGGACCTGATCTCCCGCAGCGAGTACCTGAGCAGCATCAAGGAGGCCGACGATCAGGTGATCGATCGGGTCCGCGCCCTCCGCGACCAGATCGAGCAGCTCGTCGCCCAGCTCCGCGTCACCCGAGCGAGGATCAGGGATGCCCGCGACGCGGTCGCCGCTCGCAAGAGCGAGCTCGACAAGACCAGGGCCGCGATCGACGCCCAGCAGCAGCAGCTCGAGGCCGCCAAGGCCGCCCGCGAGCGGACCCTCGAGGCCCTCGGAGCGCGCCAGCGCGCGCTCGAGAAGGACCTTTCGCAGTCGAGCGCCCCGATCCCCGGCGAGCGCGCGACCCTGCTCCCGAACGGCGATGCGGTCCCGCCCGCCAACGCCCCCCTCACCGTGAAGGCGGTGATCGCGGCGGCCAACCAGATCAACGATCTCCCCTACATCTGGGGAGGCGGCCACGGCTCCTGGGAGGACTCGGGCTACGACTGCTCGGGGGCGGTCAGCTTCGCCCTCCACGGCGGCGGCCTCCTCGACAGCCCCCTCGACTCGACCGGGCTCGAGTTCTGGGGCGAGCCGGGGCCGGGGCAGTGGATCAGCGTGTTCGCCACCTCGGGCCATACCTTCGCCTTCATCGCCGGGCTCCGCTGGGATACGGGCGGAAACGGCGGCGGCTTCGGCCCCCGCTGGCACACCGACCTCCGCGACACCACCGGCTACGTCGCCCGCCACCCCGCCGGGCTCTGAGCACCTCGCCGCTCGCGGCGACGTCCTGGATTGAAGCCATGCGCAGCCCGGCTGCGGCCGCCAAGGGGGGATTCGCTGGTCACGGTCGGGCGTTTGACAGGGGCTCTGGGGCGGGCGTAGCCTTGTCCAGAGGTTCGGGACGCCCTTGCGCAGCCTCGGCGATAACACTGTTCTGCTCATCGTGGCCGGCGTGATAGTTGCGCTCGACCAGCTGACGAAAGCGCTGGTAACGAGGCGGGTGGCCGAGGATCGGTTCCACCCGCTCGCAGGCGGCTTCGGCCTTCTCCGGCGGACCGCTGCCGGCGCCCCGTTCCTGTCGCTGTCGCTGCGACGGGCGGTGGTCCTCTGGTTGGCCGTCTTTGTGTGCCTTGAGGTCGCGCTTGCGCTCGGCGCCCCGCTGTCGACGGCGGCCTTGACCGGCCTCGGGCTTGCCCTCGGAGGCGCGGCGGGGAACGTCGTCGACCGGCTCGCGCGGGGCGGCGTCGTCGACTTCATCGCCCTTTCGCGATGGCCCACCTGCAACCTGGCCGACGCGGCGATGGTTTGCGGCGTCGGCGTAGCGACTTGGAGCCTGCTCTGAGCGTCCTGCGGGAGCCGACGACGGCGCGCTGGCTCGGTCGACGGTACCTGGTGAACGCCGGCGGGTTCCGGGTTCCGAGCTATACCGCCATGCTCTACCTCGGCTGCGTGGGCGGGACGTTCGCCGGCGCGGCGGTGGCGGGAGCGGAAGGGCTGTCGGAGTCGCGCTTCGTCGTCGCGACGATCGCCTTGCTGGTACCCGCCCTCGTCGGCGCGCGGCTTTGGTTCGTGCTCCAGCACCTCGATGCGTTCCGGGCCGAGCCGCGCCGGATCTGGCGCCGATCGGAGGGCGGATCCGCGCTGTACGGAGGTCTTGTTCTCAGCGTCGCCACCTCCTTGCCGGTCCTTCAACTGATCGGGCTTCCCTTCTGGGCCTTCTGGGACGCGGCGGCCGTGACGATGCTCGTCGGCCTGATCATCACGCGGGCAGGGTGCCTGATGCACGGATGCTGCGCCGGGCGCGCGACGGCGGGACCGCTCGGAATGTGGCTGCCGAACGACCGGGGCGAATGGCGGCGTCGCTTCCCGACGCCGATCCTCGAAGGCGCTTGGGCAGCGGTCGTTCTCGCCCTAGCCCTGGCAGCTCGGTCCAGCCTCACGTCCAGCGGCGCTCTGTTCGCGCTGATCGCGGGCGGCTATGCCGCCGGTCGGCTGCTCCTGGAGCCGACCCGCGAGTCCTCGGATCGGAAACAGCTCAGCAGCGCCAACCTCGCCTTCTCGGCACTGCTCGTCGCCGCTGCGATCCTCCTCGCCTGGGGCCGGATCTAACTCCCGCTTCAAGAGCTGGGACGCGGGACTCCGGCGTCGGCGGTTTGCCAGTCGATCAACGCTAAGTGCTCTGTCACTGCAGCGAGACCAGCTGCCCAAGCGAAGCGGGGGTCGAGTTCTTAAACGTAAGGCTCGACCCACCCTGGCTGATCGTGAGCATTATCAATATCACGGTCGTCTGGCCCCGGTCAAGCCTCGGGGTCGGGTAACGGCCGCTGCAAGCAGGCGCGGTTGCCGAGTTCACGGAGGGGAGCGAAATCCCCGAGAGAGTGAGTTCCCCCTTTACGCTCGGGTTGAGGGGGGGTGTCTGCATCGTTTTGGGATTGGGAAACGCTACGGGTTTCGGACCACTTGGGTCGGGCTGACCAGCAGCGTTGACGCAGTCGAACATTGCCTGGGCTGCAACGTCGAATTTGATCACGACTGGGTCCTTGCCGAGATCGGCCATCGAGCCGGTGCAGACCATCTCAGTGTCCGAGATCGTGCAGAGCGGGCCCTGCGTAAAGCGCGGACTCGGAGTTGCCGGAGTCGCGACAAAAGTCTCCGACCCGCAACCGGCAAACGCAAACAGCAGGACGACGGGGAGCACCAGCACCGGCACGAGAATCAGAAGCGAGTGGCTCACGCGCTCTCCCGGCTGGCAGGGTCGCTTCGGTTGAGTCCGACCTCGACGGCAGTGACGATCCCCCGCTCGTCCACTCGAACCGTCGTAGGCCAATGGCGAACCTCGAACCTGCGCGCAATCACTCCGACGGGGTCCGGGATCGTGGCGTAGCCGTCGCCCTGCTCAGCCTCGATCGCCGCTGCTTCCCCGGGGCCGTCGATCACGACGGCGAGGAATGCCCCCTCATCCTCCTCGCCGCTTTCGGCCTGCTCCCGCCTGAGCTGCTCGACCTGCGCCCTCGAGGCTTCGGAGTCGCTTTGCGCGAACGTGACCACGAGGGATCCGATCCCCCGCCCCACCGGGGGCGGCGGGCAGGCGAATTCCTCGACCCCAGGGAAGTGTGAATACAGCGCTCCCGGAGAGACGCGCGAGCCGAGGTCGAGCCCGGGCCGCTGGTGCTCGGCACTGGGCGCACCGCTTGGGAAGAGGTAACCGTCGAGGGCGGCAGTCACTTCGTCGGCGGAGGCGCGCCCGTCGTGCATCCAGGTGACTCCCCCCCTCGGGCTGATCAGGCGCCAAGCCGGCTCGCCGCGCTCAGACGGGAGGCGGAGCGACGCTGACCAGCCGCCGTGCACGTCTTCGTTCACGAGCAGCGGCGCCTCGAGGCCCTTCGCGAGCTCGCGGAACTCATCCCACCCCTCGCTCCCCAACCCTTCGAGCAGCCCTTCCCGAAAGAGCACCAGTACCGCCAGCCCCGCATCGTCGCGCCGGCAGGCTGAGAGCCCGTCTCTGAGCGCCGCGGCCGTCTCCGGATCCCATCGATCGCCGACGTAGGCGACGAGCGTGTTGGCACCCTCCCCGTCGGCCGCCGCGCCGCCCACCTCGACCAGCCCCACCTCCCGCGGCGGCCCCGGGCTTCTCGGACGCGAATCCTCGTACTCGCGCAGCAACAATCTCCGAACGTCGCCGTTCGGGTGCAGCGGAACCCCGAACCCGAAGCGGCTGCAGTGCCAGCCGCTGTCGACCGGAACGTAATCGCCGGTGTAGGGGTCGACCCGCACCCCCTTGAGGTTGAGGCAGATGCGGCCCGTGCCGTCCAGTCCTGGGAGGGGCTCGCTCAGGCCCATCATGCGGCCGAACTTCGTCGGTACCCCGCCCCGCGGCCTCAGCAGGAAGCGATCAGCCTCCGAGTCGGTCCCGGGCGTGCCTCCGCCGTTGACCCAGCTCCACGACCACTCGAACCGGTCGACACGCCCGCCCGGAATCCAGCTCTCGAAGGCGCTGTAGCCGTCCCGCTCGTTCGTCTTCACGAACGTGGCCATCGGAGGACGCAGTGAGGTGAGGGAGACCCGACCGCCGAGGACGATTCCGTCGGGGCCGAAATCTGCGCGGTCGAGGCGTGCGCTCGCGTTGCGGTCGAGCGTTCGCAACTGCCCGGCCACGTCGTCGATGTGGCTCTTCATCCCATATTCGCCGAATCGGTCCACCATGTTCGGCATTTCGGAGGTGATCGCAGAGTCAATCGCCCCATGGAACAGGTCCAACGCCGCCCCGAGCAGCCCGCCGGCGCTCACGTCGACCGAAGGCGATCCGAGCGGGGCAAGGACGATCGCTTGGGCGCCTGAGTCGAACGTCAGCGATACCCGCTGCGTGACCTTGAACCTCATGTTCAAGGAGGAGTTGCTCGTCTGCGCCTCGCCCGAGATCGTGACGGTGATCACGGCAGCGCCGTTCCCGGGCACCGGCATCCACTCGGCCGTCGCGCTGGTGAGGACGACTCGATAATGGACATCGACGACCTTTACTTCGAAGAAGCCGAGGTCGATCTCGGTGCGGATGCTGAACCGCCGGTCGAAGCCGGCCGTGAACTGCTCCAGCGCTCCCTGCACCTGCGCAAGGATGTAATCCCGGCTCACCGCGAGCGCGAAGTCGCTGCCCCCGAGGAAGATCCGGTCGATGCTGTCGAGTCGGCCCAGCGGCGGATCCGCGCCCAGGCCGATCGGCACGGCGACGGCCGAGGAACCTGCGAAGTTCAGGCTTCGCAGCGACCCGAGTCGGAACGGACCCGTCACCTTCTGAGGCGTAGCGCTGAACTGCAAACTCAGGAGCGCGACGAGCTGGGTCGTCAGGTGAGCCCTGATCGCATCGTCGTCCACCGGGCGAGCGATCTGAATGATGTCGGCGTCGTCCACGGCGGTCCCGGTGAATGACACCGACCCGTGCTCGACGCGCGGCCAGATGTAGTCGGAGGCGATGGCGCGCCAGCCCAAGCAGTGCGGGTCGACGGTCGCCAGACGGTAGACGGCTCGCACGGTGCCGTTGATGAACTCCGGCAGAGGCTGGGTCTCCGGATCGGGCCGGTATCTGGCCCGGATGCCGACTTCGAGTTCGAAGCGATCGGTGGCACCGTGGATCAGCTCGACTCGCGGGACGGCCATCTGCGCCCAGATGGTCCCCCGCACCCCCTCGGCGGCCCTGTCGTCGCCGATCCGCAGGGCGGCGCTATGGGGGAAGCTGGGCCGGTCCGGGTCGACGACCTGGTTCTGGTGCATGCTCGCGAGCAGACGGTTGATCGTGCCGCCGCTGACCTGAAGAACGGCGTCAAACTCGCCCGTCAGGGGGTTTGCCATCTCCGCCTTCTTGCTCGACCGATAAGGCGCCGACCACGCGCCGCCTCCCGGCCGATGCTAGTTACGCACGGAGGGGGTGTCAACTCTGCCGGTGGCGGCTCGTCTGCGCTGCCACGCGGCGCCCACGCGAAGCGGGATCACCCGGCGAGCGATGGATTTCGAGCCGCCGACGGATCCCTACTGACAAAGCGGCGATTTGGTCGCCGAACGACCGGAAGGCGAGACAGCAAAATGAACTTGAGATCCATTCATATGAACAAGAAGGCGGCGACCCGATGGGTGGTCGCCCTGACCGCGATCGGCTCCCTGATGGCCGCCCTGGACACCCTCGTGGTGTCGACGGCGCTGAGCACGATCCGTCGGGACCTCGGCGCCTCCGTCGAGCAGCTGGAGTGGACGGTGAACGCCTACAACCTGAGCTTCGCCGTACTGCTGATTCCAGCAGCGGCGATTGGTGATCGGTACGGGCGCCGGAGGCTCTACGCCGCCGGCCTCGGGCTGTTCGCCACGGCGTCGGCCGCCTCCGCGCTGGCGCCGGAGGTGGGTTGGCTGATCGCAGCGCGGGCAGTCCAGGGCGCCGGCGCCGCGCTGGTACTGACGCTGGGTCTGGCGCTCCTCAGTGCCGCCTTCCCACCCGAGCGCAGGGGGACCGCGATCGGCCTGTTCAGCGCGGTCACCGGGATTGCGGTCGCCATCGGCCCGTTGGTCGGCGGCGCGATCGCCCAGGGCATCGACTGGGAGTGGATCTTCTGGCTCAACGTCCCGATCGGCCTGGCCGCGATCCCGCTCGTGCTGAGCCGGATCGAGGAGAGCTTCGGGGGCGACACCGGCCTCGACTTCCCCGGCCTGGGGCTGATCAGCAGCGCCGCCTTCGGGATCGTCTGGGGGCTGGTGCGCGGGAACTCCGCCGGCTGGAACAGCCTCGAGGTCGTCGGCGCGCTCGCGGCCGGAGCGCTG
>JBKPIY010000086.1:0-5254 GCA_046730475.1 Actinomycetota bacterium | reverse complement strand
GGGCCGAAGCTCATCCCCTGCATCCTGGGGCTGGCGGCGGCGATCTCCTCGAGGTTGACGACCCCGAGCGAGGTCTCGAGGATCGCGTGGACGAGCAGCGGCCGCTCGAGCTTCGCCTTCGCCTCGAGCTGGGCGAGGAGGCGGTCGACGTAGTGGATGTCCCACGGGCCTTCGACCTTGGGAACCATGATCACCTCGAGCTTGTCGCCAATCTCGGTGATGAGCTCGGTGAGGTCGTCGAGGACCCAGGGGCTCTCCAGCGAGTTGACCCGCGTCCACAGCTGGGTGTCGCCGAAGTCGGTCTCCCTCGCCACCTCGATCAGGCCCTCGCGGGCGGCGACCTTCTTGTCGACGGGGACGGCGTCCTCGAGGTTGCCGAGCAGGATGTCGGCCTGCCTGGCCATGTCGGGGACCTTCGCCCGCATCTTCTCGTTCGAGGCATCGAAGAAGTGGATCATCCGCGAGGGCTTGAAGGGGATCTCGCGGGGCGGGTCGGGGGCGTCGATCGCCAGCGGCTTGAAGAAATCGCGTGGGTTTCGCATGACCAAAACGCTATCCGAGAGCGCCGGGCCGCCGCTCCCGGCATGATCTGGACAGTGGCTGCGGAGATCCGAGAGGCGCGGCCCGGCGAGGCCTGGGACCTGATCCCGTGCTACCGGTGGCTGTTCGCCCCGCCGGGCTCGCTGCCCCCGAGCTGGGAGCCAGACCGGGCCCGGGCCGCCCTCGAGCAGGCGATCGCGGAGACGGACTCGACGGTCCTGGTGGCGGAGGACGGGGGCCGGATCGTCGGCATCTGCACCGCCTACCTGGAGCTCAACTCGGTTCGGTTCGGGGCCCGCTGCTGGGTCGAGGACCTGGCCGTCGATCCCGAGCAGCGCTCGCGAGGGATCGGGAAGGGCCTGCTGGACGAGGCCAAGTCGTGGGCGCGGGAGCGGGGGGCGACCCACCTCGAGCTCGACAGCGCGATCACCCGGAAGGACGCCCACCGCTTCTACGAGCGCGAGAACCCGAGCTGGCGCTCGATCTGCTTCGCGTGGGAGCTGTGACCCCGGCTCAGGGGCGCCTGCTCCGCTCTGCGTCCGGTGGCCCTTTCCGATCTGTTACGATATATCGCGATATACAGTGACAGTTAGGCAAAGGAGACTGCAATGCACGGTTCACGATATGCGCGCCACGCGCGGCACGCACGCAGCCGGGAGGCACGGATGAGGGGCGGCTGGGGCCCCGGCCGCGGCCACCTCGGCCATCGCGCCCGCCGCGGCGACGTTCGCACCGCGATTCTCGCCCTCCTCGAGGAGCGCCCGATGCACGGCTACGAGATGATCCAGGAGCTCGAGGAGAGGACGAGCGGACGCTGGACCCCGAGCGCCGGCTCGATCTACCCGACCCTGCAACTGCTCGAGGACGAGGGGCTGGTGAAGGGCGAGGAGGTCGAGGGCAAGCGCGTGTTCTCGCTCACCGAGGCGGGCGTCGAGGCGGTCAAGGAGCGCGCCTCGGAGAAGGCGCCCTGGGAGAACGGCGACGAGGGCTCACCTCGGTACGAGCTGCGCGCCGAGATCTTCCGGGTTCTCGGGGCGGCGAAGCAGGTCGCCCGGAGCGACGACACCGATCAGCTCGCGAAGGCGGTCGAGATCCTCAAGGACACCCGCCGCCGGCTCTACTCGATTCTCGCCGAGGAGTAGCGGGGCGCGGCTACTCGCCCGTTGCCTCCGGGTCGATCCCAGCGGCCCGGAGCGCGACCGCCTGGTCGAGGTGGAACTCGACCCGGGTGAGCAATCCGTGATCGAACCACCAGACCGCGGCGCCCTCGTTCTCGACCTCGGAGATGCCGCCGCGGGGCCGGCCGACCTGCCTGACGAGAGTGACGAACGCATCGCGGGCATCGATCGTCTCCTCGAGATGCACCCGAAAGGACGCGAACGGCTCCAGCCAGTCGAGCCAGCCCTCGACAAAGCCCTCCACCCCGGGGCGCTCGCGACGAAAGCTCTGATCGGCGGCCATCTCGCTGTAGATCGGCCGGCGTCGGCCCGCGGGATCTATCCTTGCCCGGCCCCGAGTGGGGCGGGGAGTTCCCACCACCGGATGAAGGAGCCATGGCCGTAGCGACAGCGATGTATCAGGAGAAGACCGACGAGCAGAGGGCGATCACCGAGATGGTCCACGGGTTCGCCGACAACGAGATCATCCCGAAGGCCGAGGAGTACGACGCGGAGGACAAGTTCCCCGAGCCGATCGTCGAGCAGATGAAGGAGCTCGGCCTCTTCGGGGTGACGATCCCCGAGGAGTACGGCGGAATGGGGCTCGACCTGACGACCTACGCGATGATCGTCGAGGAGCTCTCCCGCGGCTGGATCTCGATCTCGGGCGTTGTCAACACCCACTTCATCGGGTCCTACCTGCTGATGAAGTTCGGGACCGACGAGCAGAAGCAACACTTCCTTCCGAAGATGGCGACTGGGGAGATCCGGGCGGCCTTCTCGCTCTCCGAGCCGGAGGTCGGCTCCGACGTCCAGGGGATCAAGGCCGTCGCCAAGAAGGGCGACGACGGCAAGTGGGAGCTGAACGGCCAGAAGATGTGGGTCACGAACGGACTCGGCTCCGGGGTCGTGTTCGTGCTGATGAAGTCGGACCCCCAGGCGGAGCCGCCCTACAAGGGGATGACCTGCTTCATCACCGAGAAGGAGCCCTGGGCCGAGAAGAACGGGGGCGAGTTCGCCGGGCTCGAGATCCCGCCCAAGATCAAGAAGATGGGCTACAAGGGCGTCGAGTCCACCGAGCTGGTCTACGACGGCTACCTCTGCCCACCCGAGCGGATCCTCGGTGGCGAGGAGGCCGGACTCGGCAGGGGCTTCGTCCAGATGATGGACGCGCTCGAGGTCGGCCGGGTGAACGTGGCCGCGCGCGGCGTCGGCATCGCCCAGCGGGCGCTGGAGCTGGCGCTGCAGTACTCGCAGCAGCGAAAGACGTTCGGCAAGCCAATCGCCCAGCACCAGGCGATCCAGTTCAAGCTCGCCGACATGGCGACCAAGGTCGAGGCGGCGAGGCTGATCACGATGAAGGCCGCCCGGATGAAGGACGCCGGCGAGCGATCCGACCTCGAGGCAGGGATGGCGAAGCTGCTCGCCTCGGAGACCGGCAAGGAGGTCGTCGAGGAAGCCTTCCGCATCCACGGCGGCTACGGCTACTCGAAGGAGTACGAGATCGAGCGCCTTTACCGCGACGCCCCACTGCTGCTGATCGGGGAGGGCACCTCCGAGATCCAGCGGATGGTGATCGGCAAGAAGCTGCTCGAGCGCCACAAGCTCTGAGCGGGCGCGAGCGGGCGGCCGAGCGCCTCGCCGGAGGCCCGCTCCGGGCGCTCGCTACTCTCGGGCGATGGCGTCGAAGGGGCGGCCCGTCGCGCTGGTGAGCGGCGCAAATCGCGGGATCGGAAGAGAGATCGCGCGCCAGCTCGCCGCCGATCATGGGTATCTGGTGCTGGCCGGTGCCCGCGACGTCGAGGCAGCCGGCGAGCCCGAGCACCCGGCGATCCGGTTCGTCCCCCTCGACGTCACCGACCAGGTGAGCGTGCTCGCTCTCCGCGACGCGGTCCTCGCCGATCCGGGGCGGCTCGATGCGCTCGTCAACAACGCCGGGATCTACGGCGATCCAACCGGGGCGGCCGACTACGACCTCGAGGGCGCCCATCAGGTGCTCGAGGTCAACCTGTTCGGTCCCTGGCGGCTGGCGCAGGCGTTCCTGCCGCTGCTGCGGCGGAGCGGCCACGGGCGGATCGTCGACGTCTCGAGCGGCGCCGGCCAGCTCGACGACATGTACGGAGGGCGGGCGGCGTACCGGGTGTCGAAGACGGGCCTGAACGCGCTCACGAGGACCCTCGCCTACGACGAGCGCGCGAGCGGGGTCCTCGTCAACAGCATGTGCCCGGGCTGGGTCCGCACCGACATGGGAGGCTCGGGCGCGCCGAGGTCGGTGGAGGAGGGCGCCGACACCGCGGTCTGGCTCGCGACCCTTTCCGACGACGGGCCCACCGGCGGCTTCTTCCGGAACCGCGAGCCGATCGCCTGGTAGGGCCCAGGCCGCGGCGCCGCCACCGGGCGTCGCGGGACCGCGCGCGGCGCTGATAGAACTCGACCGGTGGGATCCACCCAGGACCTGATCGCGACCGCGATCGAGCGCTTCCAGGCCGAGGTGCCGGCCCTGGCGAGGCTGAAGCTCGTGTTCGAGCTGGAGCTGCGCGGGCGCGGCGACGTCCAGCTCTTCCGAGTCGAGGTGCCGGGGCCGAAGATCTCCAAGGCCGCCGGCGACGACGCGCGGGCGACCGTCGCGATGCCGCGCGCGCGCTTCAACGAGCTCGCGACCGACGGGCGGGTGCGCGACTACCGGGAGGCATACGACCGGGGCCAGATCAAGGTCAGCGGTGACCCCAACATCCTGAAGCTGATCGCGCAGGTGGTCGTCCGCCACGAGGAGCGCGCCCGGACGCGCAAGGTCCGCTGACCGGGCCCCGGGCGATCGCGCCGGAGCGCCTTCCCCGGGTGCGAGCGGCGGCCCAGCTGCTGCATCGGCCGGGCTCGGCACACGATCCGGCCGAGCTCGCCAGGGCGATCGGCGGCGCCCAGGCCCAGGACGCCTTCGCGGGGCCGCTCACCTTCCGCTCACGCAGCCGGCGGCTGACCGCCGCCGACATCGATCGGGCCCGGGCCGAGGAGCGCTCCCTGCTGCGCACCTGGGTGATGCGGATGACGATCCACATGATCCCGACCGACGACGCCGGCTGGATCCTGCCCCTGTTCGAGCCGGCGATCTACCGGTGGTCGCGGAGGCGGCTGGGCCAGCTGGGGATGCCGGCGGGCGCCCAGGAGAAGGCCCTGCGGTCGGTGGCGCGGGCGCTCGAGGGCGAGGGGCCTCTCACCCGCACCGAGATCGCGGACCGGGTGGCGGCCGCCGGGGTCGAGATCAACACCCAGGCCCGGATACACGTGATGCTGACCGCGGTCACCTCGGGGATCGCCTGCCTCGGCCCCGACCGGGGTAAGTCCACCTGCCTCGTGCGGCGGGAGGACTGGATCGGCCGGCCCCGTCCCCTCGAGCGCGACCCCGCCCTGGCGGAGCTGGCCCGGCGATACCTGCGCGCTTTCGGGCCGGCCACCGACCGCGATTTCGCCTACTGGTCCGGCCTCGGTCTCCGGGACGTACGGGCGGGGCTGAGGGCGATCTCGAGCGAGCTGGAGGAGGTCCGGGTGGGGAAGGGGAC
>JBKPIY010000085.1:0-31938 GCA_046730475.1 Actinomycetota bacterium | reverse complement strand
CTCCCACACTGTCCCGGTGAGGGTGTCCACCGGCTTCAGCTTCCAGTCGCGCGCCAATGACCACAACTCGGCCTCGAGCACCGGCCTGGGCCGCCCGGTCAGCTCCTCGAGCTCGCGGGTGGCCACCGTGCCGAACCTCTCGATCACCGCGGCCACCGTAGGAGGCTGGTTCTCAATCGGGCGGGCGCCCGCGGCCTCGGCGGCCCGGCGGAGGTCCCGATAGTCGCGGCTCCCCCAGACGCCGTGCCGGATCCCGTTCTCGCCGACGAAGACGACCGAGGGAAACGAGATCCGCTCATTCCCCTCGGTCCGGTGGACGGCGGCCGCCGCGCGGGCCTCCTCGGGAGGGTCGCGGACCTCATCGAGGTCGGCGCCGAAGGCCTCGGTGATCGCGTGGGAGCGAAGATCGATCTCGAACCGCTGCCGGTCGAGGCCGGCCGGCCCCGCCTCGGCGATCAGGGACTCCGCATGGTCGAGCTTGCGTCGGCCGAACATGATCCCCTCGCGCAGCCGGCGCAGGTAGCGGTAGCCGGCCTCCCATCCCTGCTCGGAGGCCGCCTTCACCGCCTGGCAGGCGGGGTAGGTCGAATCGAGGGGGTTCTCGGTCCAGATCCTGGGGTCGGTCGGCATCCGGGTGGTGGCGGCGACGTCGAGCCAGTGGGAGATCAGATCGGCGAAGCAATCGGGTCCCTCGCCGATCCTCCCCCCGGTGTCACGGTACTCTCGTCCGTAGCGGCGGGCGAGCCCGCCCATTACCCAGACGAACTCGAGCCGGGACTCGAACACCCACATTAGCCGCCTCAAGGCCGGCTCGGCGCCCCAAGACCACGGGCAGGCGGGATCGGAGTAGAAGCGGACCTGGATGGGCATCATTCGGGCGAAAGCTCGCAGTTCGCGGGATTGCCGCGGTCGAAAATACCGGGGGAGATGTGGAGCCAGGAGTCGCAAGCGTGATCGGAACGGTCCTCTCGGGCCGATATCGACTGGAATCCAAGCTCGGATCAGGGGGAATGTCGACCGTCTACCTCGCGTGCGACGAGACGCTCGACCGCCCGGTCGCGATCAAGCTGCTCCACGCGGAGATCTCCGATCAGCCCGACCAGCTGGAGCGCTTCCGCCGCGAGGCGCGCGCCGCCGCCCGCCTCTCGCACCCCAACCTGGTGGCGGTGATCGACGCCGGCGAGGACGAGGGGCGGCCCTACATCGCGTTCGAGTACGTCGAGGGAGAGACCTTGAAGCGACGGATCGGCAATCAGGGCGGCCTCCCGGTCGACGAAGCCGTTGCTTACGCGATCGAGGTCGGGCGCGGACTCGATGCCGCCCACACCCGCAAACTGGTCCACCGCGACGTCAAGCCGCAAAACGTCCTGATCGACTCCGAGGGAAGGGCGAAGGTGACCGACTTCGGGATCGCCCGCTCGCTGGAGGCGAAGGGCCTGACCGCGACCGGCCGGGTTCTCGGCACAACTGACTACGTCTCGCCGGAGCAGGCGATGGGCGATGACGCCGACGAGCGCTCCGACGTCTACTCGCTCGGGGTCGTCCTCTACGAGATGCTCACCGGCGACGTCCCCTTCCACGCCGAGACTCAGGTCGGGGTGGCGATGAAGCACGTCAACGAGACGATCCCGGACGTCTACGACCGGCGCCCCGACGTCTCGGCTTCGGTCGCCGCGGTGGTCGACCGGGCGACGGCCAAGGTCCCAGCCGACCGCTACCAATCGGTCGCCGAGATGGTCCGGGACCTCGAGTCCACCCTCGAGATCGAAGCCGCCCGCGGCGGCACCAGCGGCGAGGCGACCACCGTGCTGCGCTCGGTCCCCCGCTCGCGCCGACGCCTGGGCGCGACCAGGGTCTCGCGGGCGGGAATCGCGATGGGGATCGTCGGGGTCACACTGATCGTGGTCGCCCTGTTTGTCGGGAGCAGCCAGCTCGACGACCTCGGTGGCGGCAACGGTACCGCGGGCGGAACCGACGTCAGGATCGCGACCGGGTCGGCGACGGAGTTCGACCCGTTGGGCGACTTCCAGGAAACCCAGACCGGCAGCCTGGCGATCGACGGCAACCCGACGACATCGTGGTCGACGGAGCACTACGACACGGCCGACTTCGGCGGGATCAAGGACGGGGTCGGCCTCTACGTCGAGACCAACGGCGAGACCACGCCGACCGCGATGGACATCCGCTCCCCCACCCCCGGCTGGGACGCCGAGATCTACTCCTCGCCCGATTCCTCACCCCCGGACAGCCTGTCGGGATGGGGCCATCCGATCGGGACCGTCACCGACGGGGGCGCCCACGAGCGCGTCGAGTTGCGGGCGCAGCAGGCGCGGGCGTTCCTGGTCTGGATCACCCACCTCCCTCCAGCGACCGACGACCCCGGGCGCTACCGGATGGAGATCAGCGAGATCCGGCTCCTGAGCTGATGCGGCGCTCCCCCGGTGTCAGGTCTTGCGTCGCACGGGTTGGATTGCAGGATCCGACCCCGGCGTGACTTGACCCCGGGGGCGGCCAGTCGCCGTCAGAAATCGTACGAGCTGATCTCGCGATCCCGCTCGAGCGCGAGCTCCACGAGCCTGTCGCAGAGCTCGGGATAGGGGATCCCGCTCGCCTCGAAAAGCTTCCCGTAGACGCTCGTCTCGGTGAACCCCGGGATCGTGTTCAGCTCGTTGAGGAGAACGGCCTCGCCGTCGACGAAGAAGTCGCAGCGCGCGAGCCCGCTGCACCCACACTGCTGGAAGGCGCGAACCGCCAGCTCCTGGACCCGTTCGGCGGCGGCATCACCGATCCGGGCCGGCACCACCAGGTCCATTCCGCCCGCCGAGTACTTGGCCTCGTAGTCGTACCAATCGGCGTGGGCAACGATCTCGCCGGGGACCGACGCCGTCACCTCGCGATGGCCGAGCAGCGAGCACTCCACCTCCCTGCCCGGCGCCGAGGCCTCGACGATCACTTTCGGATCGTGCTTGCGGGCGAGCTCGATCGCCGTCTCGAGGTCGCGCCCCTCGGTCACCTTGCTGATCCCGACGCTTGAGCCGAGGCGAGCGGGCTTCACCCACAGCGGCAGGCCGAGCGACCTGACCGCCTCGTGCCAGCCTTCGTCGCCGACCCGGCAGTGATCGACCTGGGGGATCCCGGCGGTGCCGAGCAGGGCCTTGAAGACGAGCTTGTCCAGGCAGATCGCCGACGCCTCGACATCCGAGCCCACGTACGGGACCCGGAGCACCTCGAGCGCTCCCTGGATGCTCCCGTCCTCGCCGCCGGGACCGTGGAGAACGGGAAAGGCGGCGTCGCACCCGAGCAAGCCGGAGGCGGGCTCCAGCGAGAGGGCCTCGCCGCCGGCGAGCCAGCGGCCATCGCGCTCGATCCTGATCTCGACCACCTCGTGACCGGCCTCCCGCAGTCCCCTCGCCACCGAGGCCCCGGAGTTGACCGAGACCTCGTGCTCGCTCGAGATCCCGCCGCTCAGGACCGCGACCCTCACGGAGTGGTGGTCGTGGTGGTGGTCGTGGTGGTGGTCTGCGGGGCGCCAACGGTGATCGTGACCGTGTCGCCGCGCTGGGCGCGGGAGCCCCGCGGCGGGAACTGGTCGGTCACGATGCCCGCCTGGCTCGGCGACGCGGTGCTGTCCAGCTGCACCGCCACCCGGAAGCCCGCTCGCTTCAGGGTGTTCACGGCCGCCTGACGAGTCTGGCCGATCACCCCGGGGACGTCGATCAGCCCGGTGGAGACGAAGACCGTGACGTTGGCGCCCTTCTTCACCAGGCTCCCGGCAGGGGGACTCTGATCGATTACCTGGTTGCTCGGGGCGGGGTCGTCCCGCTGGACCACGTTCGAGCCGAGCCCGACTGCGTCGAGCCGCGCCAGCGCCCCCTCGAGCTGGAGCCCGACGAGCGAGGGAACCTCGATCTTGTTGGTCCCACTCGAGATCAGCAGCTTCACCGTCGACCCGGTTGGGATCGAGGTGTCGGCCTCCGGAGCGGTCCCGATCACCCTGCCCTTGGGGATCCGGTCGGAGAAGCGGAAGGACGGGTCGACGCGGAAGCCGAGGGCGGTCAGCTTCCTGCTCGCGTCGCCCTCGGTGAGGCCGCTGACGTCGGGAATCTTGACCGAGGCGGGCCCGGTGCTGACGTTCAAGGTGATCGTGTCCCCCTTGTCCACCCTCTCGCCCGCGATCGGATCCTGCTCCACCACCTGGTCCCTCGGCGCTGCGCTCGCATGAAGGACGATCTTCGACTGAAGCCCGACCGAGTCGAGCCGGGCGGTGGCGGCTTCCACCGGGATCCCGGTGACGTTCGGCACCGTCACCCTTTCAGGGCGGGTGAGGGCGAAGGCGATCACCGCGGCCACCGCGGCCACCAGGAGGGCGAGGATGAACCAGCGTCCCCAGCGCCGCCGCGGCTCCCCGTCCCCGTAGCCCGCGTAGTCCGGCTCCCGGGCGGCGGTGGGCTCCCCCTCGATCGAGACCGCGGCGAAGGCGGCGGTGTCCTCCGGGCGAGGCCGGTCGGGGGCCCGCTCGGCGGCGTCGAGGGCCTTTAGGAAGGCATCGGCGTCCGTGAAGCGCCGGCTTGGGTCCTTGGCGAGGGCCCGCATCACCACCGCATCGAGGGCGGGAGGGACGCTCGGATTGATCGCGCTCGGGCGGCGCGGCGTCTCCGAGACCTGCTTCAGGGCCACCGCAACGGCGCTGTCTCCCTGGAACGGCACCCGGCCGGTGAGCGCCTCATAGAGGATCACCCCGATCGAGTAGATGTCCGAGCGCGGGGTGATCCCCCGCCCCTGGGCCTGCTCCGGCGAGAGGTACTGGGCGGTGCCCATCACCGAGCCGGTCTGGGTGATGTCGGAGGCCTCTCCACGGGCAATCCCGAAGTCGGCCACCCGGGCGCGCCCCTCGGCGTCGACGAGAACGTTCTGGGGCTTGAAGTCGCGGTGGACGATTCCCTTGCGGTGGGCGAACCGGGCGGCGTTCAGGATCTGGCGGGTGAAGTCGACCGCCTCCTGGACCCCCATCCCGCCCTTGACCAGGTCCTTGAGCGAGGGGCCGTTGACGTACTCCATCGCGATGAAGTAGGTGTCCCGGAACTCGCCCCGGTCGAACACCGAGACCACGTTCGGGTGCTGGAGCCCGGCCGCCGCCTGTGCCTCACGACGGAAGCGCTCGACGAACTCCTTGTCCTGGGCGAAGCGGTCGTGGAGGATCTTCACCGCGACCTCGCGGTCGAGCTCCGTGTCCTCGGCCAGCCACACGTCGGCCATCCCGCCCACGCCGATCTTGCGCTTGAGGCTGTAGCGCTCGTCGACGACGGTCCCCTCACGGGCGCTAGCCATCGCACCCATGCCCCGGATCGGGATCAGCCATTGAGCAGGGCCTCCATTATGTCCCTGACGATCGGCCCCGCGGTGTCGCCCCCGAAGCCCGAGGTGCACTCGACGGTTGCGGCGGCGGCGATCCTCGGGTGATCGGCGGGAGCGAACCCGATGAACCAGGCTTGATTGGGCTCGGCGCAGCCCTGCCGGACCCCGAGCTCGGCCGTCCCGGTCTTGCCCGCGACATCGACCCCGGAGAGGGCGGCGGCGGTCCCCGTCCCCTCCTGAACGACCTTGGTCATCATGTCGGTGAGCTCCGCGGCGGTGCCGCTGCTCATCACCCGCCCGCACGAGATGGGATCCAGCTTGTCCACGCGGCCTTCGGGGTCGACCACCTTGTCCCACAGCCGCGGGCACATCCGCTCACCGTCGTTGGCAACGGTGGCGGCGACCTCGGCCATCTGCAGCGGGGTCACCAGCAGGCGCTCCTGGCCGATCGCGACCCGGCCGATGTCGATGGCGCTGTTCTGGTTCAGGAGGTGGCCGTTGTCGTAGACCCCGCTGGCGGCGAGCTGGAAGCTCGGCAGGTCGATGTCGGGCTTGGAGTTGAAGCCGAACCGGTCCATGTACTTGAACATCGTGGCGCTCCCGACCTTCTCGCCTACCTGGCACCAGTAGGTGTTGACGGAGTTGGTCAGGGCGGTGGTCATGTCGATGTCGCCGAAGTTCTCACCGCCCGCGTTGGACAGGGGGACCCCCCCGCACACCTGCGGGGAGGCGCCGCTGAGGACGGTCCCGGGGCTGAAGTCGCCGGAGTCGAGGGCGGCGGTGGCGGTCACCACTTTCATCGTCGACCCCGGCGGGTAGAGCGATTGGGTGGCTCGGTTCACGATCGCAGGCGGATCGGCGGTGTTGAGGGCCTTGAAGTCGGCGTTGTTCGGGATCAGGTTCGGGTCGTAACCGGGCACGCTCACCATCGCCTTCACCTCGCCCGTGTCGGGCACGATCGCGACCGCGGCGCCCGGCCGGCCGGCCAGGTCCTCGGTCGCGATCCGCTGGGCGGTCGGGTCGAGGGAGGTGACCACCGCGTTGCCCTCCTGGCGGTGACCCTGGAGCTGATCGAGGATCGAGAGGAACTCCGTCTTGTTCCCGACCAGCTCGTCGTTGTGCGAGAGCTCGAACTGGACCCGTCCCCGCTGGACGAAGCTGTAGCCGATCGGGTTGCCGAACAGCTCGCCCAGCGGGTAATGGCGGACGTAGACCCTGTTATCGCCCCGGCCGACCGGGGTCGAATGCGCGATCACGGTGCCGTCGTCGGCCTTGATGTCGCCCCGGTCGATCTGCTCGTCGACCAAGAGCTCCCGCTTGTTGTGCCGGTTGGCGTTCAGGGAGCTCGCGTCGAAGATCGACCAGTAGGAGGTGAACCCGAGCAGGAGCGCGTAGAGGACGAGGACGACCCCGAACAGCTTCACGATCTGGGTGTTCACGGCCCCTCCTCCCAGACGGCTTCTCGCTCGAGGCGGACGCGGCGGCGAGCCTTGTCGGAGATCATCAAGAGCAGCGCCAGGAGGATGAAGTTGGCGACGATCGAGCTGCCGCCGTAGCTGATGAACGGCAGGGTGACGCCGGTGAGCGGGATCACCCTGGTAACCCCGCCGATGATCACGAACGCCTGGAAGGCGAACACCGCGGTCAGCCCGGTCGCGAGCAGCTTCGAGAACCCGTCATCGGCGATGATCGCCGTCTTGAAGCCGCGGGCGCTGATCAGCGCGTAGATGAGGACCACCGCCGCCCCGCCGAACAGCCCGAGCTCGTTGACGATCACGGCGTAGATCGAGTCCGTGTGCGGGGCGGGCAGGATCGAGCCGCAGTCCGGGAATTGCTGGACGCATCCCTTGGTGCTGCCGGGCAGCTGGATCAGCGAGTCGCCAAGCCCCCGGCCGAACAGCCCTCCGTCGGCCTGCGCGAACAGCGACTGGGCGATCTGGTAGCCGGCTCGCTCCGGGCGCTGGCCCTTGAACGGATCGAGCCAGACCTCGAAGCGCTGATGTATGTGGCCGACGTGGGAGGCGAAGAACCACGCCCCGAGCACGAACAGGAGCATCCCGATGATCACGAACGAGACCCGCGCGGTGGCGACGTAGAGGATCGAGAGGAAGGCGGCGAAGAACATCAGCGAGCTGCCGAGGTCGCGAATGAAGATCAGCATCAGCATCGCCGCCCCCCACACCACCAGCAGGGGGCCGAGGTGCTTGAGCGGCGGGAGGGTGATCCCGGCGATCCGGCGGGCGCCGATCACCAGCACCTCGCGCTTCTCGCGCAGATAGCTGGCGAGGAAGATGACGATGCAGATCTTCCCGAGCTCGGTCGGCTGGAAGGTGAGGGGCCCGAGATCAACCGAGAGGTAGGCGTCGTTGACGGTGTGGCCGGCGAACCTCGGGAGGATCAGGAGCAGGATCCCCGCCGTCGCGATCAGGTAGCGGTAGCGCTCGAGCGCCTCGTAGTCGCGCAGGAAGACGATCGTTGCACCGAACACGATCAGGCCGAGGACGAACCAGTTGGCCTGGTCGCGCGCCAGGTCTTCGTCGATCCGATAGATCATCACAAGGCCGAACGCCGCCAGCAGCGCCACCAGCGGGAACAGGAACGGGTCCGCATCGGGGAGCCGAGCCCGGATCAGGAGGTGTGCGGCGACGCAAAGGCCGAGGAAGTAGGCGCCGTAGAGCACGCTCAAGTTGCTGAGCTGGGAGGAGTCGACGATGAACACGGCCACGAACCCGGCCGTGACGAGAAGCGCGACTGGGATCAGGCTGAGGAGCTCGCGGTTGCGTGCGCTCAAGCCCCGCCACTCCCGCTCTGGCCCTTGCGGGTCGAGCGGCCATTGGTCCGGTTCCCCTGCCGCTGTTGTTGAATCCGTCGCTTGCGGCGGTTCGCCTGAGCCTTCTTCTTGGCGGACGGAGAAGGTGGCGGCGGCGCAGACCCCTCGCGCTGCTCGAAGTCCTGGATCAGGTTGACGGCGTCGTCGTGGCTTCTCAGGGTGTGGCCGGTGACCACGTCGAGCCGCTGGGGGGTCAAGGTCGAAGCCTCGACCCCGATCGCATACTGCTCGGAGTAGAGGTTGATCCCGAGCGGAAGCTCGTAGGGGAGGCCGCGAAAGAGGGCGACCCGTCCCTGATCGTCGGTGCCGAGGAAGTAGACCTGGCGGGCGAGGAAGACCGCACCTCCCGCCACCAGCGCCACGATCAGGAGCGCCACCCCGATCCTGATCGCCCGCCGGCGCCGCGGCGGCGGGGGCATCGGGCCGCGGCCGCGGAGACGGTCGGTGGCCGCTCGCATCCGCTCGCCGGTAAGCCCGGCGTGCTCGGCAGTGCGGGCGATCAGGGTGGCGCCCTCCTCCGTCGCCTCGCCCGCTTCCTCGAGCCGGAAGGCGACCGCGGTGATGTTGTCCCTGCCGCCGGCGCGGTTGGCGGCATCGACGAGCCGGGAGACCGCCGAGCGGAGGCTGCGGGCGTCACCAAGTATCGCGGCGATCTCCTCATCGCTGACCATCGTCGTCAGGCCGTCGCTGCATAGCAGGAAGACGTCGCCGGGGCGGCCGGCGTAGGTCATCGTGTCGACCTCGACGCTCGGCTCAGGGCCGAGCGCCCTGGTGATGATCGAGCGCTGGGGATGCTCCTCCGCCTGCTCATCGGTGAGCCGTCCCTGCCTGCGCAGCTCCTCAACCAGGGAGTGGTCCTTGGTCAGCCGCTTGAGCTCGCCGTCGCGAAGGCAGTAGGCGCGGCTGTCGCCGACGTGGGCGAAGCTCACATCGTTGCCCTTCACCATCGCGGCGGTCAAGGTCGTGCCCATCCCCGCCCGCGAGGAGTCGCGCTGAGCGAGCTCGTGGATCTCGCGGTTCGCCTCCTCGACGATCTCCTGGAGCTGGGTCTCCGGGGACTCGGCGTCACGGACCCCCGGCTCGAAGGCGCCGGCGGCGATCCGGGAGGCCACCTCACCGGCCTGGGCTCCCCCCATCCCGTCGGCGACGGCGAACAGAGGTGAGCGGGCGAAGTAGGAGTCCTCGTTCGCGTGACGCTGACGCCCGGTGTCCGTCTTCGATGCCTGTTCGGCGACCGTCAACATCCCTCGATCCTCAGGTGAGCTCGAACCGGAACTCGCTGTCTCCGATCCTGACCACGTCGCCGTCGGCGAGCTCCGCCTCACCGTGGAGCTCGTGGGAGTTGAGGAGGGTTCCGTTGGTTGAGTTCATGTCCTCTACGAAATAGGAGCCGCCGCGGGTGAAGACTCGCGCATGAATGCCCGACGCGTAGCGATCGTCGACCCGGATGTCCGCGTCCGGCGAGCGACCGACGGAGAGCCCGCCGAAGAGATCGAAGCGCGTCCCCTCCTTCAGGCCGCCTCCCTGCTCGACCACCAGGTAGGCCTCCTCGGAGGCCTCGAGGGGGTGAAGGGGCTCGTGATAGCCCGTATCCTGGCCGGGCACGGCGCTCCCCCGGAGATCTCGCATGGCGGCGCGGGTCACCCACAGCAGGAACAGATAGAGCACGGCCAGGAAGCCAAACTTCAGGGCCACTGCGACCGGCTCCAGATTGTTCACCTGGGCCGTGACCGGGTCGTACGGAACGGTCACTGCTCGATGTCGAAGCTGAATACCTGGGTCCCCAGGGTGACCTCGTCGCCCGGCGAGAGCCGGGCCGAGGACACCCTCCGGCCGTTCACCTTGACTCCGTTGGTCGAGCGCAGATCGACGATGTGCCAGTCGCCGTTGCTCGATCGCCGCAGCTCGGCATGCCGGCGGGAGACGTTCGGGTCGTCGAACACGCAGTTGCACTCCTTCGAGCGCCCCAGGGTCGCGGTCGGGCCGTCGAGCACGTATCGGCGGTCGTCGAGGGCGACGATTGCCCGGGTCTCGACCAGCGCCGTCCGCGTCTTCCGCTTGGACTTCGCCTTCTCCGCCTGAGTCGCCGAGTAGACCATCGTGTGGCCGTGCTCGCCCTGGGTCGGGTCTGCACCCTGTCGCTGGGGCGGGCGCACCAGGCGGGTCTGGATCCCGAACTCGCCGAGGCGGAGACGGTCGTCCTGGTCGAGCTCGACTACGGGCCGGGTGAGGAGGTCGTAGTCGTGGCGGCGGGCGTGCTCGAGGAGGTGGCCGCTGAGCTCCTGGGCAAGCGACGCCTCATAGCCCTGGAAGCGCTCGTGGTCCTGGGGCGAGAGCCACACGGTGTACTCGTTCGGAACGTAGACGCGGGAGACGGAGGCCGTCTTATGGGCGTCCATCTCCTTGGCGAGCTTGCGCGCCACCTCCACCGGCTGCACCCCGGAGCTGAACGCGCGGCTGAAGACCCCCTCGACGAGGCCCTCCAAACGTGCTTCGAGGTTGCGCAGGACGCTCATGAGAAGGGTGCTCGGCTCGCTGACTCCCCCGGGGGGGCACGGCCACGAGCCGCCGCCCGCCCGGAAATCCTAGTGATAGCTCACGTGTGGGAACCCGGGAGCCGAGGCGGACGTACGCTCCACCCCGCCCAGCCGGTCGGCAGGCGGGCCGAGACGGACGGGGTGGCGGCGGCCGCGCGCGCGTCGAACCACCATCCCGGCGGTCGCCGCCGCCATCGCGACCACGAGCAGGAGGCCGCCCGGGTCGGCCCCGGGCCCCGCGAGAAGGCGATCGGCGGTGACCAGGGCCGCCGTCCACAGGATCCCCCCGAGGAGGTCGAGGATCCCGAAGCGCCCCCGGACGAACAGGGGCAGAGAGAGGGCCGCAAGGGCCCAGACCGCCGCCCCGAGGAGGACCGAGCCAGTCGCCAGGGGGCCGATCGCGCCACCGACGGCGGTGCCCCCCGACTGCGCCCAGTCCGGAGGCGCGGGCGCCATCCCGGCGAGGAAGAGATCGTGGCCCGACAGCACTTCGGTCGCCGCCAGCCACAGGTAACCGGTGGCCCCGAGCAGGGCCCGCTCGCCCGCCCGCCGGGGAAGCCCCGCGACCGCCGGATAGGCGCCCGCGAGGCCGAGGACGCCGAGGATCGGGGCGAGGGCGGGGAGCGGCAACGCCGGCCCGGGCTCGATCGGAACCAGGAGGAGGGGCGCCGCGAGGAAGATCAGCACCAGGGCCGCCCCCGGTTGGTCGCCGCCGAGGGCGAGCCACGACGCCGATCCCACGCTCGCCACCGCCAGGGCCGCCCGGGGCCGGGCGAGCGCGAGGACACCGGTGAGGATCGGGACGATGGCGGCGACGAGCGCGTTGGCTCCCCCCCACACCAGGACCGCGAGCACGATCGCGGCGAGGGCGGCGGCGGACGCCACCCGGGCCTCGACCCGGACCCACCTGACGCCAGTGCCGGCCTCGGTGGCGTTCGCCGGACCGGCCACCGGGGGGAGGGGGTCGCGGGAGAGATCGGGAGCGTGGCCCTCGAGGGCCGCCTCCAGCTCCGAGGCGAGCGGCCGGCGCTCGGGATCCAGGTCGAGGCACTCGTCGATCAGCTCGGTCAGCGCCAGGGGGAGGTCGGGACGTGCCTCGGCGAGGGCGACGATCGGCTCGCCGATCGCGCGCGCCGTCGCCGCCGGCCCTTGCCGCGCGAGCGGGTGCTCGCCGGCGAAGCACTCGTACAGGGTGAGGGCGAGGGAGTAGACGTCAGCGGTGGGGCCGGGGCGAAGCCCATCGGCCTGCTCGGGGGCCATGTAGGCGAGAGTCCCCAGGACGGCGCCGGTAGCGGTCAGGGTGGCTGCCCCAGCCACCCTCGCAATCCCGAAGTCGACCAGCTTCGCACCGCCGCCCGCCTCGGGGACGAGCACGTTCTCGGGCTTGACGTCGCGATGGACCACCCCGTGCCGGTGGGCGTGGGCGAGGGCGGCCGCCGCGTCGGCCCCGATCTCCGCGAGAGCGCGATCCGACAGCCGCCCCCGGCGGGCAAGCTCGCGAAGGGTGCTGCCCTCGACGAGCTCGCCCACCAGGTAGGCCTTCCCATTCTCGACCGCGAGCTCGTACAGGATGGCGATGTTCCGGTGGGCGAGCCTGGCTGCGGCCTGAGCCTCGCGGGCGACGCGGCCGGCATCGCGATACTCGACCACCTTCACGGCCACGGCGCGGTGAAGGCGCTCATCCCAGGCGCGGTAGACCGTGCCGAAGCCCCCGCTGCCGAGCCGGGACTCGATCGCGAACCGGCCGAGGATGCGTTCGCCCACCATTCCTCCTGCTCCTTCCACGCCCGCGGGCCGGTTCCTGCGAGTCTGCCGAGCGCCGATCCGGGTGGCTACGGGCCGCCGCCCCCAGGCTTCATACTGTCGCCCCTTGGCGTTCCTCGACGAGGAAGAGAAGGTCGCCCCGCAGGAGGTGCCAGATCGTCCGCGCCGGCCCGTGAGGAGGCCGCGGCGGGCGCGCCAGCCGTTCATGGCCCGGCGTCTGATCGGGGTTGCGGTCGGCGTAGGCTTCGTGATCCTGATCGTGCTCGCGTTCCGCGGCTGCCTCGAGGCGCGGAAGGAGCGGAACATCCGCAACTACGTCCAGGACGCCTCCACGATCGCGACCGAGTCCCAGCAGCTCGGCAAGAACTTCTTCACCCTGCTCGAGGACCCCTCGCAGGTGAGCAGCTCGGTCGAATACCAGCAGAAGCTCCAGCTGCTGCGGGACTCGTCCACCTCCCTCCTGGATCGGGCCCACAACCTCAACGTTCCCAGCGAAATGTCCTCGGCGCAGGATGCCCTCACCCAGACCCTCAACCTCCGCCTCGACGCCCTCACCGTATGGGCCGCGCGGATCACCCAGGCGACCGCGACGACCGAGCGGGCCGACGCGATCGAGGCGATCACTACCCAGATGAGTGCCCTGTACGCGAGCGACGTCGTCTACACCGAGGAGGCGGTGCCGAAGGTACAGGCGGCCTTGAACGACACCGGGGTGTCGGCGCCACCGCTTCCCGCCGGGAACTTCATGCCCGACGCGCAGATCGATTCCACCAGCAACGTCGAGTGGCTTTCCCAGGACAAGATCATCGCGGCCTTGTCCCAGGTGAGCGGGGCCTCCGACCTCGCCTCGGGGACCCACGGCCTCGCCCTGTACCAGACGGCGATCGAGGGCACGGTCCTCTCGCCCGACACCCCCAACACCGTCCCCCCCTCGGCGCAGGAGGTTTCGATCCAGGTGCAGAACCAGGGCGATTCCGACGAGAGCGGAGTGGCGGTCACCGTGACTATCAACGGGCAGGTCCTCCCGCACGGGACGATTCCCGCGATCGGCGCCGGCGAGACCAAGACCGTCAAGATCCCCCTCGTCGCCGTCCCCCAGGGGCAGGAGGTCACCCTCGACGTCTCGGTCGCCCCGGTCCCCGGTGAGGCGGTGTCGAGCAACAACGAGTCCTCGTACACGGTCACCTTCGGCTCATAGTGACGGGATAACTGGTGGTCGTCGCCTACCTCGGCCCCCGGGGCACCTTCAACGAGGACGCGCTGCGGCAAGCGGTCGGCGACCAGCCCGTCGAGGAGCTTCCCTCGCCGAGCGTCTACGCGGCGGTCACCGCGGTCCAGTCCGGGAACGCCGACCGGGCCCTGGTCCCGTTCGAGAACTCGATCGAGGGCGCGGTGACCGCCACCCTGGACACCCTCGCTCTCGACGCCACCGAGGTGACGATCGTGGGCGAGCACGACCTCGCCATCCGCCATTGCCTGATCGCCCGCCGGGCGCTCCCCCTGGAGGAGATCGAGGTGGTCCTGTCGCACCCGCAGGCGAGCGCCCAGTGCGCCCGGTTCATCCGCGAGCGCCTCCCCGCAGCTGAGGTCCGGGCCGCCTCCTCGACCGCCGAGGCGGTTCGGGCAGTGAGCGAGAGCGAGGCGCGGTGGGCGGCGCTCGGGGCGGCCTCGGCGGCGCGGCTTTATGGATGCTCAGTCCTCCTCGACGGGGTCGAGGACGAGCCCGACAACGTCACCCGGTTCGTCTGGGTAGCACCGGCTGGGACGGAGCCGGAGGGCCAGGGCCCATGGCGGACATCGCTTGTCTTCTCCGAGCTCGGCGATGACCGCCCGGGGGCGCTCGTCGACGCGCTCCAGGAGTTCTCCGCGCGTGAGGTCAACCTCACCCGGATCGAGTCGAGGCCGCTCCGCCGCGGCCTCGGGCGCTACATGTTCTTCATCGACCTCGAGGGTGCAAGCTCGGAGGGGGTGGTCGCTGAGGCGATCGAGGGGCTCCGGGCCAAGGCGGAAACGGTCCGGGTGCTGGGCAGCTATCCGACCGCTCAGCAGGGGATTCCCGGCTGGAGCTGATTTGACGGGGGAAGCGCTCGGCTATTATCGCCGCGATGGCAGAGGCGCTCGCCGAGGGTGAGATTCCTCCAGTACACGGGGCTCAGCCGTTCCCGGCCCGGAACGGCGTCGGCTCGACCGTGATCCGCGCCCGCCGCCTGAACAACCGCCGCGTGCTCGTCCTCAACGCGAGCTACGAGCCCCTCAACGTCTGCACGATGCGCCGAGCGCTTGTCCTCCTCCTGAAGGAGAAGGCCGAGGTGCTCGAGCAAGGCGAGGGCGTCCTTCGCTCGGAGACGATGGCGATCGAGCGCCCCGAGGTGATCCGCCTGGTGACCTTCGTCCGCGTCCCCCGCGACATCCACCGCCGGCGGATCACCCGCCGCGCGGTGCTCGCCCGCGACGGCTGGACCTGCCAGTACTGTGGCTCCAGCCGCCCCGGGCTCACCGTCGATCACGTGATCCCGCGGAGCCGCGGGGGCGAGTCGGTGTGGGAGAACATCGTCGCCTCCTGCGCACCATGTAACCGCAAGAAGGGCAACCGCCTGCCGCGCGAGGTGAGCATGCACCCGCGGAGCCGCCCCCGCCCTCCGGGACCCACCGTCTTCATCCGGATCGCCAGCCCCCGGGTCCCCGCCACCTGGGAGCCGTATCTCCTGGCCGTATAGGAGGGTCTAGCGCCCGCGCTTGCCGGCGCCCTTCCCGCCCGACCCGCGTGCCCTGGCGGCGCCCCGAACGGTCGGCGGATTGGGGCGGGGCTTCGGCTGGGCGCCCGCCTTCCTCCTTGCCCGCTTCGGTCCCTCGACGGCCCCCTTCGGCTTCGTCATAGAAATGCCGCCTCCGACCCCGTTGGCGCCGTCACCGGCCGTCTCAGCGGCCGCCTCTGGCTCATCGCCGGGACCGGCGAGCTCGGGCGAGGCCCCATCGACGCCACCCCCGTTCGACTCGACGACCAGCGCAACCGCGCTCACCCGATCGGAGGCCTTCAGATTCATCACCCGCACCCCCTGGGTGGGGCGACCCTGCTGGGAGATGCCCGAGACCCCGGTCCGCTGGACCATCCCGTTCTGGGAGATGAACAGCAGCTCCTGGTGCTCGCGCACCATCAGCGCCCCGGCCAGCCCGCCCTTCTTCTCGGTCAGCTTCGCGGTCAGCACGCCCTTCGTGCCCCGCCCCTTGACCGGGTACTCGGCCACCGGGGTGCGCTTGCCGTAGCCGTTCTCGGTGACCACGAAGAGCTCGGTGTCGTTGCGGGCGATGTCCATCGACAGGACCCGATTGCCCTTGTCGGAGACGTTCATCCCCTTCACCCCGGCGGTCCCGCGGCCCATCGGCCGGACGAGCTTCTCGTTGAAGCGCGCCGCGTGGCCTGACTTGGAGACCATGATGATGTCGTCGTCGCCGCTGGTCAGGCGAACCTGGACCAGCTCGTCGCCCTTGCGGATGTTGATCGCGATGATCCCATCGGCGCGGATCGGGGTGTCGTAGTCCTTGAACGAGGTCTTCTTCACGATTCCCTGGGCGGTCGCAAACACGAGGTACTTGCCCTCGCTGAAGTCGCGAGTCGGCTTCACCGCCATCACCCGCTCGCCGTCGCGCAGCGGCAGCAGGTTGACCAGCGCCCGCCCCTTTGCCGTCCGCGAGCCCTCCGGCAGCTCGTAGACCTTGATCCGGTAGACCTTTCCCTGATTGGTGAAGAAGAGCAGGTAGTCGTGCGTCGAGCAGATGTGCAGATGCTCGATGTAGTCGCCCTCCTTCATGTCCATTCCCATCACCCCGCGGCCTCCACGGCGCTGCTGGCGGTAGGTTGCGAGGGGGATGCGCTTGGCGTAGCCCGAGGAGGTGATCGAGATCACCATCTGCTGGTCGGCGATGATGTCCTCGATCTCGAGCTCGCCCTCGGCCGCAGTGATCTCGGTCCGGCGCTCGTCTCCGTAGCGATCGGCGATCTCCGAGAGCTCGGTCTTGACCAGGCCGAGGACCTTGTGCTCGTCGGCGAGGATCGCCCGCAGCTCCTTGATCCGCTTGCTGAGCTCGGCGTGCTCTTGCTTGATCTTGTCGGCCTCGAGTGCGGTCAGGCGCTGCAGGCGCATGTCGAGGATCGCCTGGGCCTGCGGCCGGGTGAGGCTGAACTTGTCGATCAGGCCCTCGCGGGCAACGTCGGGGTCCGCCGAGGCCCGGATCAGTTTGATCACCGCGTCGAGGTTGTCGAGCGCGACGAGCAGGCCGTCGAGGATGTGAGCGCGGGCCTCGGCGCGGGCGAGCTCGTGCTGGGTGCGGCGGGTGATGACCTCGCGCTGGTGGACGACGTAGTGGCGGATCGCCTCGAGCAGGCTCACGGTGCGGGGGACGCCGTCGACAAGCGCGACCATGTTGATGCCGAAGCTCTGCTGCATCTGGGTGCGCTTGTAGAGCTGGTTGAGCACGACCTTGGCGGGATCGCCGCCGCGCTTCAGCTCGATCACGATCCGCATCCCCGAGCGATCGGACTCGTCACGCAGATCCGAGATCCCGGTGATCTTCTTGTCGCGGACGAGGTCCGCGATCTTCGTGATCAGGCCCGCCTCCCCCCCCTTCTTGACCATGAAGGGCAGCTCGGTGACGATGATCGCCTCCTTGCCGCCCTTGAGGGCCTCCACGTGGGCCCTGGCGCGAACCCTGATCGAGCCGCGGCCCGAGGCGTAGGCGTCGCGGATGCCCTCGGTCCCCATCACGATTCCGCCGCCGGGGAAGTCGGGGCCCTTGACGTGCTTCATCAGGCCCTTGAGGTCGATCTCCGGATCGTCGATGAAGGCGTTGACGGCCGCCGTGATCTCGCGCAGGTTGTGGGGCGGGATGTTGGTGGCCATCCCGACGGCGATCCCGGCGGCGCCGTTGACCAGCAGGTTCGGGAACCGCGAGGGCAGCAGCAGCGGCTCGCGGGTGCGCTCGTCGTAGTTGGGCCCGAAGTCGACGGTGTCCGCGTCGATGTCCCGCAGCATCTGGGTCGCGAGCGCCCCGAGCCGCGCCTCGGTATACCGCATCGCCGCGGCCGGGTCGTCATCGATCGAGCCGAAGTTGCCCTGGCCGTCGACCAACGGGTAGCGCAGGGAGAAGTCCTGCGCCATCCGCACCAGCGTGTCGTAGATCGCCGAGTCGCCGTGGGGGTGGTACTTGCCCATCACCTCGCCGACGATGAAGGCGCACTTGCGGTAGGGGCGGTTGGGCTGCAGGCCAAGGTCGTGCATGGCGTAGAGCACCCGCCGGTGCACGGGCTTGAGCCCGTCGCGGACGTCGGGCAGGGCGCGCCCCACGATCACGCTCATGGCGTAGTCGAGGTAGGAGGAGCGCATCTCCTTTTCGAGCTCGCGGGGCTCGATGTTGCCGGTCAAGGCCGCGAGGGCGGCGGCGTCTGGGTCAGCCACGTTCGGTCACCTCCTATACGTCCAGGAACCGGACGTCTCGTGCATGCCGCTCGATGAAGTCCTTGCGGGCCTCGACCTTGTCCCCCATCAGATCCGAGAAGGTCTGCTCGGTGTTGATGGAGGCGGCATCGTCGATGGCAACCTGCTGCAGGGTGCGGCTGGCCGGGTCCATGGTCGTCTCGCGGAGCTGCTCGGGGTTCATCTCGCCGAGCCCCTTGAAGCGCTGCAGCTGCACGCCCTCGCGCGCCAGCTCGAGCACCGCCCGCCGGAGCTCGCCGAACGAGTCCGCCTCGGCCTCCTTGTCCCCGAGGGCGACAACGAAGCGGGGCTCGCCGACGAGCTCCCTGAGCCTGGCGTGCGCCTCGATCAGCTGGCCGTAGGCGTTGTGCTCGAACAGCTCCTTCGGCATCCGGTGCTCGCGGGCGAGCCCCGTGCGCCGGTGGGTGCCCTTGACCGCGAGGTTGTCACGGTCGGAGCTGACGAGCTCGGTGAGGTAGGGCCGGTCCTTGGGGTCCTTGGCCTTGAACAGCGCCGCCGCGGCCGCCATCGTCTTCGCCTGCGACTCCAGCAGGTGGGACTCCGAGATGAAGTCGATCACCTCGTGTCCGAACTCGGCACGCAGGGTCGAGAGCCAGCCCTCGAAGGCCTTGTAGTGTCGGGTCAGATCCTGCCAGCGCCGCTTGCCGAGCTTGCGCTGCTTGCCGTCGGCGTCCATCACCTTGAACTCATCGAGCTTGTCGCGCAGGAGGAGCTCCTCGAGCTGGGACTCGCGCTCGATCCAGACCTCCTGCTGACCCTGCTTGAGCTTGTACAGCGGGGGCTTGGCGATGTAGACGTAGCCGGCGTCGATCAGCTCCGGCATCTGCCGGTAGAGGAAGGTGAGCACGAGGGTGCGGATGTGGGCGCCGTCGACGTCGGCGTCCGTCATCAGCACGACCTTGTGGTAGCGGGCTTCGGCGAGGTTGAACTCGTCGTGGACGCCGGTGCCGATCGCGGTGATCAGGGCCTGGATCTCGTTGTAGGCCAGGACCTTGTCGATCCGGCTCTTCTCGACGTTGATGATCTTGCCGCGCAGGGGCAGCACCGCCTGGGTGTTGCGGTCGCGCCCCTGCTTGGCCGAGCCACCGGCCGAGTCGCCCTCGACGATGAAGAGCTCGGCGTCGCGCGGATCCTTGACCGAGCAATCCGCGAGCTTGCCCGGCAGGGTCGAGTTCTCGAGCGCCGACTTGCGGCGAGTGAGGTCGCGGGCCTTGCGGGCCGCGTCGCGGGCGCGGGCGGCGTCGACCGCCTTGACCAGGATCCGCCGGGCGTCGGCGGGGTTCTCCTCGAGGAACTCCCCGAGCGAGCGGTTGACGACCTCCTTCACCAGCCCTTCAATCGGCGGGTTGCCGAGCTTGGTCTTGGTCTGGCCCTCGAACTGGGGGTCGGAGAGCTTCACCGAGACGACCGCGGTGAGCCCCTCGCGCACGTCTTCCCCGGTGAGATTCTCGTCCTTCTCCTTGAGCAGCCCGCGGTTGCGGGCGACGGCGTTGAGCGTCCGCGTCAACGCAGAGCGGAACCCGGAGAGGTGGGTGCCACCCTCGTGGGTGTTGATGTTGTTGGCGAAGCTGAAGATCGACTCCTGGTAGGAGGAGTTCCACTGCATCGCCACCTCGACCTGGCCCTCCTCGGTCTCGCCCTCGAAGTACGCGATCTTGCGATGGAGAGGGTCCTTGCTCTCGTTCAGGTACCTGACGAAGTCGGCGATCCCGCCCTTGTATTGGAACTCGACCCTCTCGCCGGCGCCGCGCTCGTCGATCAGCTCCACCTTGAGCCCGCGGGTGAGGAAGGCCGTCTCCCGGAGGCGCTCGGCCAGGGTCTGGAAGTCGAACTCGAGCTCGTCGAAGATCTCCAGGTCCGGCGTGAAGGTCACGGTCGTGCCGGTGCTCTTCACCGCCCGGCCCTTCTTGAACTTCGTGGTGGGCTTGCCCCGCTCGTAGTCTTGCTCCCAGACGTGGCCGTCGCGCCACACCTCGAGATGGAGCTCCTCGGAGAGGGCGTTCACCACCGAGACGCCGACGCCGTGGAGGCCGCCGGAGACCTTGTAGCCACCGCCGTCGCCGAACTTGCCGCCGGCGTGCAGGGTGGTGAGGACGACCTCGGCCGCGGGCTTGCGGAGCTTCGGATGGCGGTCGACGGGAATGCCGCGGCCGTCGTCGACGACGGTGACGCTGTCGTCGGGATGGAGGGTGACGACGACCTTGCTCGCGTGGCCGGCGATCGCCTCATCCACGGAGTTGTCCACAACCTCGTAGACGAGATGATGGAGGCCCCGGGCGCCGGTGGAGCCGATGTACATCCCGGGGCGCTTGCGAACCGCCTCGAGGCCCTCGAGGACGGTGATGTCGCGGGCGTCGTAGCTGGCGCCGCCGAGCTGCTTCTTCGCCCGGCCCGCCTTCGCCGCGCTGTTGGTGGCTGCCTGCGTGCCACTGGTGCTTCGCGAGGAGCCCCTCTTCTTGGCCCCCCCGCGCTCAGGGGTTTTCGCCATCAAGTCCTTTCGTGTCCAATCACGGGAAACCCCGACCTGAAAGCCCAGCGCGGAGAGATCCGTGCAAGCGCGGTCGGGGCTTCGACAAGTTCACATAAGTTTACCAGCCAAGCGCCCCGGAACCCCCCTCCCCGGGTGGCGAAATACCTGCAAATCACGCACAAACCGTGTCAGGAAGCGAATCCGTCCGAGCGAAACCGCAGGGAGCGCGGACAGGCGTCCTCGGCGAGCGTTTCTCGCAGCCTCCCAAGCAGCGCCTCCGCGAGCAGATCGAGCTCCTCGGCCCAAGTGGCAGACCGGCAGGCGACCGTGATCACGCCATCGCGCTCGGCGACGGGGCGGGCCTCGGCGGCGATCCGGGCGCCAACCGCCTCGGCCCAGGCGGCCTGCACCGCCGCCAGGGGGGTGGCGGGGGCCGTCCGGCGCACCGTCTCATCCAGGGCGTCGCCGAGACGGCGAAGGGCGCGGCGACGGGTCACGCGACGGCCGCCAGCGCCCGCGAGGCGCCCCCGTCGATCGCGACCAGGACGGCTTTCCGCGAGCTCGGCACGTGGGCCGGCTCGGTGGCGGTGATCAGCGCCTGCCCCGCCCCCTCCAGCGAGTCGAGCAGGAGGCGGCGGCGGGCGGGGTCGAGCTCGCTCATCACGTCGTCGAGCAGCATCAGCGGGGCTGGCCTCCCCCGGGCGATGAGGGCGTCGCGCTCGGCGAACAGCAGCCCGAGGAGGGCCGCCCGTTGCTCGCCCTGGGAGCCGAAGCGCCGCAGCAACCGGCCGGCGGCGCGGATCGCGACCTCGTCGAGTTGCGGGCCGAAGGTGACGTATGCGCGGCCGAGGTCCCCGGCGCGGAGCTCGGTCAGGACGGCGGCGATTTCCTCCGCGGTCGCCTCGGTTCGCGGGCGATAGCAAATCTCGGCGTGGACGAGGCCGAGCGACGAGGCACGCTGAGCGAAGGGGGCCGCGAGCGCCTCGATCGCCTCGACCCGGGCGACGATCAGCGCCTCGGCTTCGATCGCGAGGCGCTCGTCCCAGGTCGCCAGCGCGTCGCGGGAGACTTCTCCGCCCCGAACCCGGTGGAGGAGGGCGTTTCGCTGGGCGAGGGTCCTTCCGTACCGGGCCCGAAGATCAGCCCGGGCCGGGCGAAGGGCAGCGACGAAGCGATCGAGGTGGGCACGGCGGCGGGCGGGCGGGCCCTTGAGGAGCTGGAGGCGATCGGGATGGAAGATGCTCACCAGCGGGCGCCCCCCCTCGCCCTCCAGCCGGCGACCGTCCAGGAGATGGCGGCGCTCCCCGGAGCGATCGAGGCCGGTGAGAAGGCGGGCGGCACCCTCGTTGCCGTCGAGCTCGAGCTCAACCCGGGCGGTCGTCTCGCCGAACCGGATCAGGTCGCGGTCGGACCCGGACCGGAACGACCGCGCTGTCAGCCCAAAGTAGACCGCCTCGATCAGGTTCGTCTTCCCGGCGCCGTTCGGGCCATGAAGGACCGTGATCGCCGGCCCGAGGCGGGTGGGGGCGTCAGTCAGGTTGCGAAAGCCGTGCGGCTCGACCGTGGCGATCCGCATCGCAACTAAACGTTGAGCCGGATGGGCATCACCAGGTAGCTGAAGTCATCGGCGTCGGCGGGCTCCAGCAGCCCCGGTCGCAGGGGCGAGATCAGCTTCACCATCACCTCGTCGGACTCGACGCTCTCGAGCCCGTCGCGGATGAACTCGGGGTTGAAGCCGATCTCCAGCGGCTCACCCTGGAATGGCGCCGGCATCGTCTCACGCGCATCGCCGAGGTCGGGCGTCTCCGCGGACACGGTCAGCTCGCCCTCGGTGAAGGCGAGGCGTAGGGCGGCGTTTCGCTGTGCCAACTGGGAGACGCGACGGGTGATCTCGAGTAGCTCGACCCGCGGCAACTTTACCTCGTGCTCGTAGGACTCCGGCAGGAGCTGGCGATAGTTCGGAAACTGACCGTCGATCAAGCGCGAGCTGAGGAGGGCGGCACCGACACCGAAGAGCGCCTGGTTGCGCGCCAGCCACACCTTCACCGGGTCGTCCGGGGCGGCCTCGATCAGGCGGGCGAGCTCGCGCAGGGCGCGAGCGGGAATGTTGGCCTCGATCGGCTCACTCACCTCGCGATCGAGGGCGGTCCGCTTGACAGCGAGGCGGTAGGAGTCGGTGGCCACCATGGTGAGCTCGGCGCCGTCGGCGGTGACGAGGACACCAGTGAGAACCGGGCGAGCCTCGTCGCGGGAGGCCGCTCGGGCCACCCGTGCCACGGTCGCCTGGAGGGCGGCAGCCGGGAGGTGGACGGGATCGCTATCGGGTACGGAAAGGCGAGGGAAGTCCTCGGCTGGAAGAGTCCTGAGGTGAAACCGCGAGGCGGCGGCGGTGATCTCGACGTCCCGCTCAGCCTCGCGTAGCTCGAGCCTGACCTCCCCCTCCGGAAGGGAGCGAACCACCTCGACCAGAAGCCGCCCAGGGAGGACAACGGAGCCTGCGCGGTCGGCACTTCCGTCGAAGCTGATCTCGAGGGCCAGCTCCATATCGGTAGCACGGAGACGGGGTTGCTCCTGATCGGTCGAGACAAGGATCCCGGAGAGCGCCTGGAGGGCGGCGCGGGCGGACACGGCGCGAGAGGCGATTACGAGACCGTCGAGAAGAGCTTGCCGGGATGCTGTCAGCTTCATCGGGTGTGGGAGGCGTTGCTGTGGTGTGGATGGTTTTGCAGTAGTAAGGGCTGTGGATTGGTGTGGATTTGTGGAGAAGTCGATTCTGTCAATCGGTTCGGTCACGATCGATCGGAATCGCCGACGTTGCTGGTGAGATCGTTGGCGAGGGTAGCGGTGAGGTCGGCAAGTGCCTGGTCGGATTGGAGGCGGCGGGAGACCTGGCGGAGAGCGTGAATGACGGTGGTGTGATCGCGGCGATGAAAGGTGGCGGCGATCGCGGGAAGGGAAAGATCGGTGAGCTCGCGGGTGAGGTGCATGGCGAGCTGGCGAGCCTGGGTGACGTGTGAGGCGCGCGACGAGGAGAGGAGGTCGGCGCGGGTGAGATCGAGGCGCGCGGCGACCTCCTCCTGGATTCGCTCGACGTCGGGCCGCCGTTGGCGCGGAAAGGTGGTCTCGTTCGGGAGGGCGCGGCTGACGAGCTCCGGGGTCAGGGGGGAGCCCGTAAGGGAGGAGAGGGCGACCACCCGGGTCAGCGCTCCCTCGAGGACGCGGAGGTTGAGGGCGCGGGCCGCGATCTCGGTGACGACCTCCTCGTCAACCTGGTTCTCGCGGTCGACTACCAGGCGCCGGAGGACTGCTCGACGGGTGAGGAGATCAGGGGGCTCGAGCTCGACGGTCAGCCCCCATTGAAAGCGCTGGCGCAGGCGCTCGGCCAGAGCGGAGAGCTGGAGGGGGAGGCGGTCGGCGGATAGGACGATCTGGGCGCCGGCTTCGTGGAGGGCCTTGAAGGTGTGGAAGAACTCGTCGGCGGTGTGGGACTTGCCCTCGAGGAACTGGACGTCGTCGATCAGGAGGACGTCGTAGCGCCGATAGCGTTGCTTGAACCGCTCGACGCCGCGGGTCTGCAGGGCTGAGACGAACTCGTTGGTGAAGGCTTCGGCGGTGGTGTAGTGAACGGTGAGCTCGGGGGTGTGTTCGCTCAGGTAGTTGGCGATTGCGCCGAGCAGATGGGTCTTGCCGAGCCCCGGGGGGCCGTGGAGGAAGAGGGGGTTGTAGGCTTCGCCCGGCGCCTCGGCGACGACCAGCGCGGCTCCGTGCGCGACCCGGTTGGCTGGACCAATCACGAATCGCTCGAAGGTGTAGGCGGGGTTGACGGCCACCCGGGCGGCGGCGGCTGTGGCAGGGCCCCGCGGGCGGGTGGGCCCGGCGGCACCCTCGGGTTGGGCGGCGACGAAGCGGAGCTCGTGATAGCCCGCCTCGCTGACCCGGAGAGCGAACATGAGCACGTCCGGGTAGCGACGTTCGATCCAGGCCGCCTTGTGCGCCGGGCCGGAGAGATAGAGCGTCGACCCACGGGCAGCGACGAGCCTGAGCTCGGAGAACCATAGGTCGAAGGTGGAGTCGCCGACAGCCTCTCGCAGCCGCGCCCGGATCCGTTGCCAAGCGGCGGCGGGATCGTCGGGAATCGCATCGGTGGTCCGCTCCCGAACCTGCCGCTCCTCTCGCCAGTGTTTCCGGGGACCCGAGCCGATCGGTTCGGGAGCGGGCGATCATAGCCTCGGCCCCCGGCCCCGACCAGGGGTTGCAGAGGCTGGTTCTGCAAATCGCGGGGAAAACCTGTCCGTGCTTGAAGCCGAGCGGGTGGGCTCGTTGCGGTGGCGTCTTTGGGCCGGGCGACACGCCCTATACTGCGCCTCCGCGCCACCCGTCCCGGAGGGCGCTCGGAGCCCTCGATGAAGCGCACGTATCAGCCCAAGAAGCGCAAGCGCGCCCGGACCCACGGGTTTCGGGCTCGCACCAGTACTCGCTCGGGCAGGGCGATCCTGAAGCGTCGCCGGCACAAAGGCCGGAAGCGGCTCGCTCCCTGACCCGCGGTGTCGGCCGACGATCGTTCCGAGGCGCGCCGGCGCCGGCGCCTATCGAGAAGCGGCGACTTCGAGCGCGTGTACCGGGAGGGAAGCTCCAGGGGGAACCGCTTCCTGGTCGTTTACTCCTTCGACGGCAGCGAGGGGCGACCCGGGTCGACCCGCCTGGGGATCTCGGTCGGTCGCAAGGTGGGGAAGGCGGTGCAGCGAAACCGGGTGAAGCGCGCGATCCGCGAGGCCTTCTGGGGGCTTGGGAGCGAGCTGCCGGCCCGGCGCGACTACGTGATCGTAGCCCGGCCAGGGGTCGAGAAGCTGGTCGAGCGGGCGGGGAGCGACGGGGTGCGTAACTCGCTCCGCGAGCTGATGGTCGAGGCCTCCGAGGAGGGCGTTTGACGTGAAACGCCGGGTCGAGCACCTCCTCCTCGCCCTGATCCGCGGCTACCAGCGGTGGATCTCGCCCGCCTTCCCCCGCCGCTGCAAGTACGAGCCCACCTGCTCCGCCTACGCCGCGGCTGCGATCCGCGAGCTCGGCCCCGGCCGAGGCTCGGTCGTTGCCGCCTGGCGCCTGCTCCGTTGCAATCCTCTCAGCGGCGGCGGCATCGACGACCTCGCCGACCGCCGCCTGTTCCGTTCCCATCCGCTGCGCTCGGAGCGGACCTCTGACGGTCGCACAGACGGTGACGGCCGCGATCCGCACACCCACGGGAAGGCCCCGCTCGCCCCCGGCCCGGTGGACGCGGTGAAGCTCGGTCGATGATCATCGAGGCCAACATCCTCCAGCCGCTGATCGACGTCGCCAACGCGGTGATCAAGTTCCTGCACAACGATGTCGGTCTTGCCTGGGGCGCCGCGATCGTCGGGCTCACCTTCATCACCCGGGCCCTGATCATGCCCCTGTCGATCAAGCAGATCCGCTCGATGCGGGCGATGTCGGCGCTCGCCCCCCAGCTGAAGGAGATCCAGGAGAAGTACAAGGACGATCGCCAGCGCCAGCAGCGGGAGATGATGCGGATGTACCAGGAGAACGACATCAACCCGTTCGCATCCTGCCTGCCCCTCGTGCTCCAGCTCCCGGTCTTCTTCGCCCTCTACCAGCTCCTCCGCAGCTCGGAGTTCAAGGACGAGGTGAACGGCGCCGGCTGGTTGTTCATCGACAACCTCACCGCGAAGGCCACGGGAACGTCACTGGTGATCCTGGTGGTGCTCTACCTCGGCACCTCGCTCGCCGCCGGGCTGATCATGACCGGCGCCTCCGCCAACTCCCAGCAGCGGATGATCACCCTGGGGCTGCCGCTGATCTTCACCCCGATCATCCTCAACTTCCCCGCCGGGGTCGCGCTCTACTGGGTTGCCACCAACATCTGGACGATCGGCCAGCAGACGGTGGTGAAGCTCTTCTTCCCGCCGCCCGAGCAACCCACCCCCGAGCAGGTAAAGGCGGCGAGGCCGCCCCCGCCCCCTCCGCGCAAGCGCAAGCGTCGCCGCTAGCGAAGCGACGACGGCCGGAGCGATCACGGGTGCGGTTCCCTGGCTCCCCGTCGGGCCGCGCCGCGCTTACACTCCTCGCCGTGGGCGAGGAGGAAAAGATCGTCACTCTGCCGGAGGAGCCGGCAGCTCGCGTCCGGGCGCTGCTCGAGAGGATCATCGCCGAGCTCGAGATCGACGCCGACGTGGCGGTGAGCGAGGACCTCGAGGAGATCCGCGCCGACGTCGACGGCGAGGACGTCGGCCTTCTGATCGGGCGCCACGGCCAGACCATCGATGCGGTTCAGCTCCTCTGCTACCGGGCGGCCTTCCGCGGACGGCCGGAGCGCAAGCGGGTGATCGTCGACGCCGCCGGCTACCGCGAGCGCCGCGGTGAGGCGCTGCGGCGCCGCGCCGACATGGCGGCCGAGGACGCAATCCGCAGGGGCGGCCCGGTCGAGCTCGAGCCGATGGCGGCGAGCGAGCGCCGGGTCGTCCACGAGCATCTCCGCGATCGCCCCGAGCTGGAGACCTACAGCGAGGGCGACGAGCCCAACCGGGTGGTCGTGGTTGCCCCCCTCCTCACGGACTAGGACGCCTCCGGCTCGCATCTCGCTGATGGTCGAGCTGCCGCCCGAGGCCCGTGCCGCGATCGACGCTCTCGTCGACCTGATGCTGTCAGACCCCGGGGCGCCAGTGTCGGTGCGAACCCGCGACCGGGCCCTGGACGTCCACGTCGCGGACTCGCTGGTCGGCCTCGAGTTCGATCAGCTCGCCGGCGCCGGCCGGATCGGCGACCTCGGCTCGGGCGCCGGGTTCCCCGGGTTGGTGATCGCCGCGGCGCTGGCGACCGCTCGAGTGGATGCGATCGAGTCGGTGTCGCGGAAGTGCGATTACCTGCGGCGGGCGATCGCTGCGGCCGGGCTCGCGAACGCCGAGGTCGTCTGCGAGCGCGCCGAGACCTGGGCCGGCGCGACGGGACGGGAGGCCTACGACGCGATCACCGCGAGGGCGGTTGGTTCGCTTCCGACCCTGGCGGAGCTCGCCTCTCCCCTCCTCCGCGACGGCGGCCACCTGCTTGCCTGGAAGGGCCGCCGCGACCGCGCCGAGGAGGTCGCCCTCGCGGGCGCCTCTTCGCTGCTCGCGATTGAGCCGGTCGAAGTGCGGTGGGTGAGGCCCTATCCCGGCAGCCGCGACCGGCACGTCCACCTTCTCCGCAAGAATGGGCCTACCCCCGAGGGTCTCCCTCGCCGGCCAGGGATGGCGGCGAAGAGGCCATTCGGCCCCGAATGAACGCCACCGGACCAACGCCACCGGAGCAGCTAGCGGCCCGAGCGGCCCTGGTCGAGATCTCCATTCGGCCCGCCTCCCGACGTCGGCCCGATCGGGGCAGGGCCGCCACCGGAGATTGCTCGAAGGCGAACGGAACCTGATGGGCACCGTCTACGCGATCGCGAACCAGAAAGGGGGGGTGGGGAAGACGACCACGGCGGTCAACATGGGCGCCTGCGTGGCCGGCGATGGCCGCCAGACGCTGATCGTCGACCTCGACGCTCAATGCAACGCCACCGTCGCCCTCGGGCTTCCCAAGGACTCGAGCCCGTCGTCCTACGACTGCCTCGCCGGCGAGGTGTTGGTGGCCGAGGCCGCCCGGCCCGCCGGGCCCGACAACCTCTGGCTGGTCCCCGCCCACATCGACCTCGCCGGCGCCTCGGTCGAGCTTCCCCGCGCGGACGGATTCGAGCGCCGTCTTCGCGAAGGCCTGGGACCGGTGCGGGAGCGCTTCGCCTATACCCTGCTCGACTGCCCGCCCTCGCTCGGTCCGGTGACGGTCAGCGCCCTGGTCGCCGCCGACAGGGTGATCGTCCCGGTCCAGGCCGAGTACCTCGCCCTCGAGGGGTTGGTCCAGTTCCTCGACACCCTGAAGCTCGTCCGGCGCGAGCTCAATCCCTCGCTGGTCCTGGCGGGCGTCCTGATCACGATGCACGATGGGCGCACTCGTCTCTCCCACGATGTCGAGCGCGAGCTACGCGAGCACCTCCCAGCTCGCGTGTTCAAGACGGTGGTCCCTCGGAGCATCAGGGTGGCCGAGGCGCCGAGCTACGGGATCCCCGTGATCGAGCACGACCCGAGCTCAGCGGGCTCCCGCGCCTACCGGGCCCTGGCGGAGGAGGTCGCCTCGATTGGCTGACCAACACGACTCCGGATCCCCTCGGCCTCGCTTGGCGAGGCTTGGGCGAGCGGTGATCGGGGGAGGGGCGTTGGATCGGGCGTGGCTTGGAGACGCTGATGGCTGAGCGCAAGCCGGGGATGGGGCGAGGTCTGGCGGCGATCCTTCCCGACAGCGCCGGGGGCGGCCCCGAGCTGCTCGAGCTGCCGGTCGAGCAGATAGAGCCGAACCCGGACCAACCGCGCTCGAGGTTCGAGCCCGCCGGCCTCGATGCACTGGCGGGGTCGATCGCGAGCGCGGGACTGCTCCAGCCCCTGATCGTCCGCCCGCTCGCCGACGGCCGCTACGAGCTGGTCGCCGGGGAGCGGCGCTGGCGGGCGGCCCGCAAGGCGGGCCTCGCTCGGGTCCCGGCCGTGATCCGGGTCTCGCCCGAGGACGAGCGCCTCCAGGCGGCTCTGATCGAGAACATGGTCCGCGAGGACCTGAACCCGGTCGACGAGGCGCGCGCCTGCGCCGCCCTCGTCGATGATCTTGGGATCTCCAAGGAGGAGCTCGCCCGCCGGGTCGGGCGCAGCCGGGCCGCGATCTCCAACCTGATCCGCCTCCTCGACCTCCCCGACCAGGTCCAGTCCCTGCTCGAGCGCGGCGAGCTCAGCGAGGGCCACGGTCGAGCGATCCTCCAGATCAAGGACCAGGACGCCCGTAAGCGCCTCGCCCGCCGGGCGGCGGCGGAGGGTTGGTCCGTCCGCGAGACCGAGCGCCGGGCCGGGAGCGACGCGTCCGGCGGACGGCCGAAGATAAGCGGGCGGATCAGCGCCGAGGAGCGCGCCGCTCTGACCGAGGCTGAGGAGTCGCTTGAGGCCGCCCTCGGCCACGACGTCCGCGTTCGTCGGGCGGGGGCGGGGGTGAGGGCCGAGCTCCACTTCGACGACCTGGTCGAGCTCGAGGCCCTCAGCCGCCGCCTGAAGCGGCGCTGATCCGGTTGCCGCCGGGCCGGTCGGCAGATCGCGTGCGGTCGCACAGCCCGAGCTAGAATCGCCCCCCGCGGGCGATTAGCTCAGTCGGTCAGAGCGCTTCTCTGATAAGGAAGAGGTCCCTGGTTCGAGTCCAGGATCGCCCACTCTCCGAATCCGCTGGATCCACGCGCGAAGTGAGGGTCTTGAGGGAGAGCTGCTCGCCGGGTTCCACGCCCTTCAGATCGGCATCAGTGCCCAACAGTGCCCAATCGGAGCCCTCGACCAGCGCCTTGAGCCGCTCCCGCTCGCCCTCCCCCCGGAACATCACCTGCGCGTAGATCGAGAGCGTCACCTTCGGATCGGCGTGGCCGACCTGGCGCATCACGTAGGGGACCTCCTCGCCAATTGCCAGCAGCAGCGAGATGAACGTCCGCCGCAGCGAGTGCGGGGTCAGCCCCTCGGGCAGCGGCGCTTCGTCTCGCTCCGCGAGTCTTTCGTTGGCGCGACGGATCGCCATGGCCATGATCCGGTTGCGGACGTTGCTCGCGTCCGCCTGCCCGCGCCGATCAGTCGGGAAGACGCGGTCGTCAGGCTCCCCGAACCGAGTCTGGGCCTTGTGGATGGAGAGCTCCTCGCGCAGCGCCGGGAGGAGGTCGACTTGGCGCACTCCCACCTCGGTCTTCGAGCTCGCGATCCGCAGACGCCCGGCGGCGAGATCGACGTCATGCCATCGGAGGGCGAGCGCCTCGCCGATCCGCAGGCCGGCGAAGACGAGGGTGGCCAGCAGCGTCCGCCTCGGCGTCGCCTGCCGGTCGACCCGGGCCTGCGCGTCGAGCTCGCCAGCGGCCTCCAGTAGCGCGGCGATGTGCTCCCCGCGATCGAGCCAGGTCCGCTCCGGCTGGCGCTGCTTGAGCCGCCGGCGTCGGCCTCGCGCCCGGTTGCGCGGGATCAGCTCCCGCTCGACCGCGACCTCGAGGATCTGGGCGAGGCGGGTGAGCGTCTTGTTGATCGAGGTGGGACCGAGCACCCCTTCTCGGACCTTCTCCTGCCGGTAGCGGTCGACCTCGGCGATCGTGATCGCCGACAGCCGGTGCTCGGCGAAGAAGGGCAGGAGGTGGTTGGTGAGCTCCCAGCGGTAGGTCGCAAGCGTGGTGGGCGAGAGCGCCTCGTGGCGAAGGCCCTCGAACCACTCGGACGCGAACCGGTGGAAGCTCGGCTCGGGCTCCGGCCCGGAGGCGGGTGACTCCGCTTGCGGGGGACTCCAGATTCCCCTCCTGACGTCGGCGAGGACGTTCTGAAGCTCCTCGGCGGCCTTCCGCCCGGTCCACCCCTCCGCGGCCTTCCCGAGGGTCAGGTAGCGGCGCCTGCCGTAGGCGCGAAAGCGCAGGGCGAAGGTGCGACCGCCACGCCGCTCGAGTACCAGCACCTGACCTCTTGGGCCTTGCGCCATCGCAGCCACCAATTAAGCCACGCCGCGGGGAGACCTTGCCCCCTTGATCGGAAGAAGCGGCGGCCCCTCCTCCCGGGGCTCCCGAGGCCGAGGTTCATCCCTTCGGAGATCACCCTGGCTGGGATCGTGGCGGCGGGAGCCGGGAGCCAGCGCGCCAAGGACTCGCTCGGGGTCGAAGCGAAGCCGGGCCCGCCTGCCCGCCCCGACCCGGACGACGCCGAGCTCGTCCGCGTGCGCGTACACGGTCCCGCGACTGACGCCGAGCAACTCCGCCACGGTCGCGGCGTCGACCAGGCGCGGCAGTTGGCCGACCGAGCACCGGTCTTGAGGCCTCCGCACTCCTGCCGGGCGCCGGGCGAGGGCACGGCTACCGGCCTTGGCCGGCCGCGTCTCGGTGCCATTGGCCTCGATCGCACGTGGGCCGCGCACGCTACCTCTGACGCTGCCAGCGATCAGGAATCCCCACCGGATTCGATTCAAGGAGACCATCCACTTCAAATGCCCTTGCCGAACGGGCCGCAGTCATAGCGCTCACCGAACGGGCGAGCGACAGCACCGACCTCCACCGCCCCACCCACGGAGACAGACCATCACAAACTCTTGTGGGCGGTGACGCGGGCTTCGAGCTACCTCGCGCCGGATGTGCTCGGGAGCTCACCGTCGCCGCGCCTCCGGGTGCGATGCGGCGGGGCGTCCGTCCCTACGTCCGTCCCTGCCCACACCAGCGCCGACTAGCGATCCGGTCGGCCCGTCAGAACCCGAACTAGGCGACGGGGCGAGGTGGCGCTCGACTCGAGTGTGGACTCCGCCAGCTTGGGATCGGCGCCCGCCCGGCGACTTCGAGCTCCTCAACCCATGCGGCGACCACGTCTGCTAGCCAGGGGCCGGTATCGTCCGAGCGTCACGGTCTAGATT
>JBKPIY010000084.1:0-13437 GCA_046730475.1 Actinomycetota bacterium | reverse complement strand
CTGATCGAGCTGCTCGAGGAGCCGCTTCTCGACTTGGTCGGCCCGCTTTCGCATCAGGGCCATGTCCTCGCGCATCCTCTGCACCGCCGTCTCCATCTCGAGCACGGCCTCGACCCCCGCCAGGTTGAGGCCCTCGCTGGTCATCCGCTGGATCCGGCGCAGCCGCTCGACGTCGGCGTGGGAGTAGAGGCGGGTGTTCTTCGGTGACCGCTTCGGGGTGATCAGACCTCGGGCCTCGTACATGCGAAGCGTCTGCGGATGCATGCGCGCTAGCTCTGCGGCGATCGAGATCATGAACACACCACGCTCCTCGTCGATCGCCTGGCTGTCCCTGCGTCGCTCGGCCATCTAGCGCACCTTCCCCGATCCGCCGGACCGACCCGCCCGGTCGAGCAGCTCGGCCCTGGGGTGGTAGCCGTTGAAGCTCTCGGCGAGGCGCTCGACGGCCTCGCGCTGCTCGTCGGAGAGCTCGCGGGGAACATCGATCTTGATCCGGTAGTGGATGTCGCCGCGGCCGCCGCCCTTCGGCTTCGGCGGGCCCTCGCCTCGGAGCCGCTGGGTGCTTCCATGCTGGGTGCCGGCCGGGACCTTGATCCGCTTCGTCCCGTCCAGAGTGGGGACCTCGACCGTGGCCCCCTGGATCGCCTCGGTCACCGTCACCGGCAGGTCGACCTCGAGGTTCCCGTCGGGGCGCTGGTGGAACACCGGCGAGGGCGTCACCCTCGTGGTCAGGTAGAGGTCGCCGGGCGGGCCGCCGGGCGCCCCGGCCTCACCCTTGCCCGCCAACCTGATTCGGCTGCCGTCGTGGACGCCGGGGGGCACGTTCACCCGGTAGCGCTTGGTCTGCTCGGTGATCCCGGAGCCGCCGCAGGTCGGGCAGGGGTCGTCGATCACGCTGCCGCGGCCGCCGCACTCGGGGCACGGCTGGGTGATCGAGAACAGCCCCTGGCTCTGGGAATCGACCCCGCGCCCGCCGCATCGCGGACAGACCCGTGGGGCGGTCCCGGGCTTCGCGCCGTTGCCGCCGCAGGTGTCGCACGCGCCGGAGGTCGGGACGGCGACGGTGATCTGGGCACCGTGCATCGCCTGGTCGAAGGAGAGCTGGACGTGGGTCTCGAGGTCGCGGCCCTGAGCGGGTTGCGGCCCGCCCCCGCGGCCGCGGCCGAAGAAGGTCGAGAAGATGTCGCCGAGATCGGCGGCGAAACCGCCGCCCTGGAAGCCGCGTCCGCCGGCGCCGAAGCCCGCGAACGCCCCGCCGGCGTCGTACTGCTTGCGCTTGTCGGGATCGGAGAGGGTGTCGTAGGCCTGCTGGATCTCCTTGAAGCGCTCCTCGGCCTTCTCGTCGCCCGGGTTGCGATCGGGATGCCACTTCCGGGCCAGCGACCGGTACGCCTTCTTGATCTCGTCGGCCGACGCCCCCCGGGAGACACCCAGCACCTCGTAGAAGTCGCTCGCCATCGCGCCCCCTACTCGCTCACGACCACCCGGGCCGCACGGAGCACCTGACCGTCGAGCCGGTAGCCCCGGTCGAGGGTCTCGACAACTGTCCCCGGCTTCGCTCCCTCCGCCGGCCGGGTGCCGAGCGCCTCGTGCAGGGCTGGGTCGAACGGCTCCCCGGCCGGGTCGTAGGCCTCCACGCCCGCCCGCTCGAGCGAGGCCCGCAGCTCGCGGTAGACGAGGGCGACCCCCTGAGCGAGGGCATCCCGGGCGGAGACCTCGCGGCTGGGAGGATCCTGATCGCCGGCGCCGGGTCGGGCGTCGGGATCGATCCCCGAGGAGCGAATTGCCCGCTCGAGGTTGTCGAGTGCGGGGATCAGCTCCCGGGCGAGCTCCGCCTTGCCGCGCACCCGGGCCTCGGCGGTCTCACTGACCACCCGCTTGCGGTAATTCTCGAAGTCGGCCCGGGTCCGCTGGGCCATCTCGAGGTACTCGTCACGCTCCCGGCGAGCCTCGGCCAGCTGGTCGAGATCGCGCTTGACCTGCTCCTCGGCCTCGCGCTCGGCGCGCTGCCCCTCCGTCTCGGTCTCGGGGTTCGCCGCGCGGGTGTCGGGCCGCCGCCCCTCGACGCCGTTGGGCTGCCCCGCTGCTCGATCGAAGCTCATCGGGCCTCCCTTACGAGGAGCGCTCCTCGTCCACGACCTCGGCGTCGACGACCTCCTCGTCGCCGGCGCCATTCTGTGAGGCACCGTCGCCCGAGCTCGCGGCCTGCTGCTGGGCGGCCGCCTCGTAGAGCTGCTGAGAGATCTTCTGGAAGGCCGCCTGCATCGCGTCGGTCTTGGACCTGATCTCGTCCGCGCTGTCGGAGCTGAGCGAGTCGCGGACGTCCTTGATCGCCGCCTCGACCTCCTCCCTGTCCTTGGAGTCGACCTTGTCGCCCAGCTCGCCCAGCTGCTTCTCGGCCTGGTAGGCGGCGTTCTCGGCGATGTTGCGGGCCTCGGCCAGCGCGCGCTGCGCCCGGTCCTCGGCCGCGTGAGCCTCGGCGTCCTTGATCATCTGCTCCACCTCCTTCTCATCGAGTCCGGAGCCGCCCTTGATCCCGATCTTCTGCTCCTTGCCGGTGCCGAGGTCCTTGGCCGACACGTTGAGGATGCCGTTGGCGTCGATGTCGAAGGTGACCTCGATCTGGGGCATCCCGCGCGGCGCCGGCGGGATCCCGGTGAGCTGGAACTTGCCCAGGCTCTTGTTGTAGGCGGCCATCTCGCGCTCGCCCTGGAGCACGTGGACCTCGACCGACGGCTGGTTGTCCTCGGCGGTCGAGAAGATCTCCGACTTCTTGGTCGGAATGGTGGTGTTGCGCTCGATCAGCTTCGTCATCACGCCGCCCTTGGTCTCGATCCCGAGCGTCAGCGGGGTGACGTCGAGCAGGAGCACGTCCTTGACGTCACCGGCCAGGACGCCCGCCTGGATCGCGGCGCCGATCGCCACCACCTCGTCGGGGTTGACGCCCTTGTGCGGGTCCTTGCCGGTCAGCTCCTTGACCTTCTCCTGGACCGCGGGCATCCGGGTCATCCCACCCACCAGCACCACATGGTCGATGTTGGTGTCGGCGTCGGAGAGGGCCTGCTTCACGGGGTCGACCACGCGCTCGAGCAGCTCCGAGGTGAGCTCGTTGAGCTTCGCCCGGGTCAGCTTCATCTCCAGGTGCCGCGGCTCGCCCTCGACCGCGGTGATGAAGGGAAGGCTGATCGAGGTCTCCTGGGCGGCGGAGAGCTCGATCTTCGCCTTCTCGGCCTGCTCGTAGAGACGCTGCAGGGCGCGCTTGTCCTTGGAGAGGTCGACGCCCTGGTCCTTCTTGAACTCGGCGACCAGCCACTGGACGATCGCCTTGTCCCAGTTGTCGCCGCCGAGGTGGTTGTCACCCGCGGTCGCCTTCACCTCGAAAACGCCGTCGCCGATCTCGAGCACCGATACGTCGAAGGTGCCCCCGCCGAGGTCGAAGACGAGGATGGTCTGGTCGGACTCCTTGTCGAGGCCGTAGGCGAGCGAGGCGGCGGTCGGCTCGTTGATGATCCGCTTGACGTCTAGGCCGGCGATCTTGCCGGCGTCCTTGGTCGCCTGGCGCTGGTCGTCGTTGAAGTAGGCGGGAACGGTGATCACGGCCGAGTCGACCGGCTCGCCGAGCTTTGCCTCGGCATCGGCCTTGAGCTTCTGGAGGATCATCGCCGAGATCTCCGGCGGGGAGTACTGCTTGCCGCCCGCCTCCACCCGGACGTCCCCGTTCGGGCCTGCGACGACCTTGTAGGGGACGATCGTCTCTTCCTCCTTGACCTCGGCCTCCTTGCGGCCCATGAAGCGCTTGATCGAGAAGATCGTGTTCTCCGGGTTCATCACCGCTTGCCGCTTGGCGACGGTTCCCACCAGGCGCTCGCCCGAGTCCGTGAAGGCGACCACCGACGGGGTCGTGCGGCCTCCCTCCGCGTTCTCCAGTACCGTCGGCTCGCCGCCTTCCATCACGGCGACGCACGAGTTGGTGGTTCCGAGGTCGATTCCGATCGTCTTGCCCATACTCTTCTTGCCCTCCAAGCTTTAGTCACTCTGCCTAAGAAATCTTAGTGGCAGTATGGCAGATATACGCCAGCCTGTAAAGGGTAGCGCCCGGATCGCGCGTGGCCGAGGCGAACGACCAGACCGGCCGGGCCCGCGGCGGTGGGCGGGCCGGGCCGCAACGGACCCCAGCGTTGCTAGCGGAGCCTGAGGACGCTGAACAGCCCCGCGTGGTCAGAGTCCCAGAAGCCGTTCACGGGACGCCGGCCGGTGACCAGTGACCTGATCAGCTTCACTCGCCTGGGCGAGTCGGTCATCAGGTGGTCGACCTTGTGGTCGAACTGCGAAAGAGCATTCCCTGAGCTCACCGAGAGCGTCTCCCCCTGCAGGCAGCAGCTGAGCGGATCGCTCGTGCTTCGCTCCCTGAAGCCCGCTTGGAGCAGGGCGCGATCCGCGAGCTCGTCGCGGCTTCAGGGGGCGTGTTGACGTCCGAGTTCAAGTCGCCGGCCAGGATCACCGGCTTCTTTCCGGTCGCCGGTCCGCCGGGGGCGAACAGCTCTCGCCTGCGCTTCCCGAATCTCGCCGTTGCCGACGTCGGTGCCCTGATTCGTGTGATTGCTCGCCTGATTGTCGAACGCCTCCAGGTGCGTGTCCACGAACCGGAAGGGGCGACTGCCTCGCACCCTGACATCGACTCGTGCCCAGCCCCTGGTGATGTCGACCGGGACACCCCCGGGCGACGCCTGCAGCAGGGTGTGGAAGTGGGCACCCACCGCATTTCGGGTCTTCACCCCGGCGTGCAGGCGGGCCAGGATCACCTCGTCCCGCTCGGTAAGTCGCCCGTTGATCTCGCTGCCGAACGGACAGCCGGGTCCGGAGGTCGACTCGTTGCCGTCCGTGTTCGCCCAGATCTCGAAGTCGAACTCTGGCTGGGAGATGACGACGCGGTAGCGCTTCCTCCCCTTGTTGAGCCGCCTCAGCAACAGCCGTAGGTAGTCGTATCGGACGTGGGTCGCCTTCGGCGGAACGGGGGAGACGTTGCATGGCTCATCGCGCCACAGCGAGACCTCCTGAAGTCCCACCAGGTCGGGCTTCACCTTCAAGATCTCGCTCGCCAGCCCCCTCGCACGGACCGGGAAGTTGTTCGCAGCTACGTCGTGCAGGATCACCCCGGCGTCGTCGACCAGCTGCTGAAGCGAGGAGGCATGGGAGGAGGCCCTGCAACACGCGCAGTCCAGTGTCGGAGCGGTCTGGTCGCCCCCGGCCGAGCCGCGGAGCGGATCACCGACCCGCGACCTGCGCCACGAAGTTGGCGACCTCCTGGGCCTGCTGGCCGGAGAGTATTCCCTTCGGCATGCGGCCATAGACGGTCCTCGTGTAAACGCCGTTCGTGATCGCGCTCAGCACCCGGGGCTTGATCGTCGACGGGGGCGGCGGAGGCGCCGTGGCCGGCGCCAGTCGCTGGTCCAGGTCGGGGCCAAAGACCCCGTCGGTGCCCGCCTTGGCGAGGGTGTGGCAGGCGCCGCAGTTGGTGACGAACAGGCTCTTGCCCTCCTGGAGGGAGGGCGGCACCGACTCCGGTGAGGCGCTCTCGCCCCCTTCACGGCTGATCGCCCAGGCGGGGATCAGGATCGCGAAGGTGATCGCGAACAGGCCGAAGATGACGAAGGTGCTCCTCTTCATGCGGCTCGCCCCGGGTCGGGGCCGGGGCAGCATATAACTAGCCCTGATCCCCCCTTGGGGCCTCGGCCCGGGCCGCCTTCCGGCGTGAGCGATACCAGGGGCAGAGGCGGCGCAGGGCGCACTGCTCGCAGCGGGGCCGCGGCCGGCAGATCGCCCGCCCGTGGCGGATCAGGTTGATGTGGAGCTCGTAGGCGTTGGCGGGCGGGGTGACCGCGAGCATCTCGTCGTGAGCCTCCTCGAACGAGGCGTTCGAGCGAAACAGCCCCAGGCGGCCACCGACCCGGTAGACGTGGGTGTCCACCGGGATCTCCGGCCGACCCCAGGTGAAGATGAGGACGCAGGCGGCCGTCTTGCGGCCGACCCCGGGGAGCGAGGTGAGGAGCTCGACCGCTTCGTCGCGGGGCGCGTCCTCGGTCCAGTCGAGGTCGGGGTGATCGCCGAGCCGGGTGAGGATCTCCTGGATTCGTGGGGCCTTGGTCGCCGCCAGTCCGCCCGGGCGCAGCGCGTCGATCAGCTCGTCGAGGGGGGCGTCGCGCACGCCCTCCCAGGTCGGAAAGCGCTCGCGCATCCGCGCGAAGGCGACGTCGCGGTTGTGGTCGTTGGTGTTCTGGGAGAGGACGGTCCGGATCAGCTCCGCGATCGGGTGCCCGTGTGGCTCGTTCACGGGTCGACCGTAGAGCTCCCGCAGCCGGTCGCGGATCAGGAGGACGCGCCGCCGCGGGGGGCGCCGCCAGCCGGGGTCGCGCTTCGGGATCCTCGGCGGGGAGGCGCCGCCGCCACCCACGGGGGCGCGATCGGGATCACCGTCGGCGAGGGCTATTCGCGGCGGGAGTGGCACCGGGCCGAGGATATTGCCACGTTGCCCCCCGGGCGTCCGCGCCCGGAACGACGGCTCCAATCCCGATATGTGACGGATTGCAAGGCTGTTCTTACCGGTCGTGAAATACAATCGTCAACATGCGCCGTGTCGCGTCCACAATCGACGGCTGGCTTCCCCAGGGCGGGATCGATGCCGTCCGTCAGATCAGCATGTTCGCGCTCGCCTACGGGTTCTATGAGACGGTCCGCGGGATCGCGGACGGGGCGCGCGCCGAGGCGTTCGCCAACGGCGCCAACGTGATCGACTTCGAGCGAGCCACCCACACCCTGTTCGAGCCTGGCCTGCAGCACGCCCTGATCAGCCACCGCTGGCTCGTCGATTTCGCCAACTTCATGTACCTGAACAGCCACTTCGTGGTCACCGTCGGTTTCCTGGTGTGGCTCTACCTTTACCGGAACCGGAGCTTCTACTTCGTCCGCAACATGTTCATGGTCGCGATGGGGCTCGCCCTGATCGGGTACCTGCTGGTGCCCACCGCGCCGCCCCGCTTCTTCCCGGGCGATGGGTTCGTCGACACGATCACCGACTACGCCAAGGTGAACCACGACACCGGGCTGATCAGCCTCCTGGTCAACCCGTGGGCGGCGATCCCCAGCATGCACATCGCCTTCGCCCTGATGATCGCGATCCCCGGAGCGCTGCTCGCCCGACACACGCTGACGCGGGTATTCTGGTGCGCCTACCCGCCGCTGGTGTTCTTCGTGATCATCTTCACCGCGAATCACTACTGGATCGATGCAGCCGCCGGTGCGCTGGTGGCCGCCGTAGCTGCCCTCACCGCGGCGGTGGTCCTGGCCCGCGTCCGGCCCGCCGCCTGGTCGTGGCGGCCTGCTACGGCTTGAGGCTTCCGGCCGGCTCCACGGTCCGCCGCTACGCCGAGCCGGCCCTGGTCAGCGCGGCCTTCAGCGTCGTCTATCTCGTTCTCCATCCCCTCACCGGGGACCACGCCGCCCAGCAGTTCCGCACCGTGCTGTTTCAGCGCGAGGGCTTCGCCGCCTGGGACAACCTCTGGTTCGGAGGCCACCACCTCCCCGGCTACAGCATCCTCTTCCCGCCGCTGGCGGCCGAGGTCGGGCCCCGGATGCTCGGGGTGCTGTCCTGCTTCGCCGCCTCGCTGCTGTTCGCCGGGATCGCCGGCCGGCGGTGGGGGCGGGCGGCCAGGCTCGGGATCGTCTGGTTCGCCGCCGGGGCGTCGATCAGCCTGTTCACCGGCAGGCTGACTTTCGCCCTCGGTGTCCCGATCGGCCTGGCGGCCGTGCTCTGCTCGCAGGCGGGCTACCGCAAGAGCGCGATCGCCTTCGCCGCCCTCTGCGCGCTCGCGAGCCCGGTGGCGGCCCTGTTCCTCGGCTTCGGCGGGATTGCCTACTCGGTCGCCGAGCGCCGTCGAGCCGGCCTCGAGCTCGCGGCCGCGGCGATCGCGACGACGGTCGCGGTCGCCCTCGCTTTCCCGGAGGGCGGCGACCAGCCGTTCTCGTTCAGCACCCTCTACCCGGCGCTGATCGCCACCGCGCTCGTCCTCCTCCCGCTGCCGCGCAAGGAGCGGATGCTCCGGGTCGGAGTCGCGGCCTACGGCCTCGCCCTCGCCGCCGCCTACGTGATCGCGACCCCGATGGGAAGCAACGCCCCGAGGATGGGCGCGCTGCTCCTCGGACCCCTGCTCGCCTGCGCCCTGTGGAGCCGGAGGCGGTTCGCGCTCGTCGTGATCGCGCCGGTGATCGTCTTCTGGCAGGTGTATCCGGTGATCGGGATGTTGGGCCGTGTCCAGGCGGACACCTCGACGGCGAGCTACTACGCGCCGGTGCGCGACTACCTGCGCGGCGCCACCCGCCACGAGCAGTACCGGGTCGAGGTGGTGCCGGAGGTCGATCACTGGGAGTCGACCTACGTTCCCCGCGGGATCTACATCGCCCGTGGCTGGGAGCGCCAGCTCGACCGGGAGCTGAACCCGCTTTTCTACCAGGACCGCCTCGGCGCGGGCGAGTACCGCCACTGGCTCGACGACCTCGCGGTCGGCTTCGTGGCCGTCCCCCATGCGCCGCTCGACTCCGCCGGCGAGGCGGAGGCGAAGCTGATCAAGCGGGGACTCCCCTACCTGCGACTCGTCTACCGGACCAGGAACTGGCGGGTCTACCGCGTTCTCAACCCGACCCCGCTGGCGACCGGGGCCGCGCACCTGGTGAAGCTGTCCGTCGAGGGCGTCGTGCTGAAGGCGAACGCTCCCGGCACCGCCCTGGTCCGGGTGCGCTGGACTCCCTATTGGGCAGTCACGGACGGCGCCGGCTGCGTCGAGGAGTCGCCCGGCGGCTTCACCCAGGTGAGCATCGACCGGCCGGGGACGCTCAAGCTTGGGGTGCGCTACGCGCCGTGGCGGCTGTTGAGCGGCGGCCCGTCCTGCTCGCATGACGACTCGGCCGCAGGCTGAGATGGGAACCGCGGCCCGCCGATCGAGCGGCGCGGTGCGCCACCTCCCCGCGCTCCGAGCGCGCCTGCTCCCGCGCGGGGCGCTCGACCTCCTGCTCCAGTTTCTCGTCCTCGCCGCCGCCTACTACGCCTGGCGCTACGCGCGCGGCGCCGTCGATGGCAGTGCTGCGACCTCCTTCGCCCACGCCCGGGATCTGATCTCGGCCGAGCGTTCGCTCCACCTGCTGTTCGAGCCTTCGCTCCAGGGTTGGGCGATCGACGCCGGCTGGCCCGCCGAGGTGGCCCGCTGGGGCTACGCCAATCTCCACTTCCGGGTCGGTTGCCTGAGCCTCCTGACGATCTACTTCTGGCGTCCCGGCAGCTTCCCCTTCGTTCGCAACACGGTGATCGCGGCGATGGCGATCTCCCTGATCGGCTACGCCCTCTACCCGACCGCGCCGCCGCGCTTCATCGCCTCGCTCGGGATGGACCCGTCCGCGGCCGTGACCGGCAACCACACCATGCTGAGCTCGCCCGGCGATCCCTGGTTCAACCCGTTTGCCGCCGTCCCCTCGATGCACGTCGGCCTCGCGATCGTGGTCGGCTTCTCGCTCGCGCAGCTGTCGCGCGGCTGGGCCCTGAAAGTGATCGGGTTCGGTTACCCGGTGCTGATGACCTTCATCGTGCTCACCAGCGGAAACCACTTCTGGCTCGACCTCGCCTTCGGGGCCCTCACGGCCGCCCTTGCCTGGGGGGTGGCCACCCTGCTCGCGCGGGTGCGACCGCGGTGGTCGTTCCGGGCCGAGCCCGAGATCGCCCCGCTCCCCGGGGTAGAGCCGCAGCCGGAGGCGGCGGTCGCATGACGCCGGGCGAGCGGCCGCGGTCCGCGACCCCGGTTGCGACCGCGGCCGAGGACCTCTCGACGGCGGTCCGAAACCGGCTGATCGAGTCGCGCCTGACCCCGAACGCGATCTCGATGGTGGGCCTGGCCGGCAACCTCGCAGCCGCCGCCCTGGTCTGGCAGAGCTACTTCTTCCTCGGCGGGATCGCCTTCATCATCGGCTCGGTGATGGACACCCTCGACGGGCGCTATGCCCGCGCCTCGGGCAAGGGGACCCTGTTCGGCGCCTTCCTGGACTCCACCCTCGATCGGATCGAGGAGGGCCTGGTGCTGACCGCGGTCGCCTTCCAATTCGCCGACACCGGCGAGTCATTCGCGGCGGCGATATGCGTAGTCGTCGTCCTCGGCTCCCTGATGGTCTCCTACACCCGCGCTCGAGCCGAGGCCCTCGGGGTCGAGTGCAAGGTGGGGATCGCCACCCGCCCCGTCCGGGTGGTGATACTGTCCGCCGGGCTCGTGTTCGCCAAGGGAGCGGGCGTCTTCGACGTCGAGCTCCTCGCGCCGGCGATCTACGCGATGGCCCTCCTCACCGGGTTCACCGTCGTACAGCGGGTCTGGCACGTCCGTGGGGAGCTGCGGGCGCTGGGAGGCGAGTCCGGCGCGGCCGCCGGGAACGGCGCCCCTGAGGTGTAACCCGCGCGGCCCGCGAGTGTGGTTTCAGGACTGAGTCTTCGGAAACAGGAGGATCCAAGCAATGAGCAACGGAAGGGCGAACGGCGTGCGGCGCAACGGCGCCCAGGACGAGAAGGTCCGCGTCGCGATCGTCGGCGTCGGCAACTGCGCGAGCTCTTTCGTTCAGGGGGTCCACTACTACCGGGACGCTGATCCCGCCCAGCAGGTGCCGGGCCTTATGCACGTCGACCTCGGCGGGTACCAGGTCCGCGACATCGAGTTCACCGCCACCTTCGACATCGACGCCGAGAAGGTCGGCAAGGACCTCTCCGAGGCGATCTTCTCGGGCCAGAACAACACGATCAAGTTCTCCGACGTCCCCAAGCTGGGCGTCAAGGTCCACCGCGGCATGACCCACGATGGGCTCGGCAAGTACCTGAAGGAGAAGATCACCAAGGCACCGGGCGAGACCGCCGACATCGTCGGGATCCTCCAGGACACCCAGACCGATGTTCTCGTTTGTTATCTGCCCGTCGGCTCCGAGCAGGCGACCAAGTGGTACGTCGAGCAGGCGCTCGCGGCCGGCGTCGGCTTCGTCAACTGCCTGCCGGTGTTCATCGCCCGCGAGGACTACTGGGACCGGCGGTTCGAGGAGGCTGGCCTGCCGATCATCGGCGACGACATCAAGTCGCAGGTCGGGGCCACGATCGTCCACCGCCAGCTCGCGAGGCTGTTCGCCGACCGCGGCGTGCGCCTGGAGCGCACCAGCCAGCTCAACGTCGGCGGCAACATGGACTTCTACAACATGCTCGAGCGCGAGCGGCTGGAGTCCAAGAAGATCTCGAAGACCAACGCGGTCACCTCGATCATGGACCACGAGCTGCCCGCCGAGGACGTCTATATCGGTCCCTCGGACTACGTCCCGTGGCTCACCGACCGGAAGTGGGCCCACATCCGTTGCGAGGGCAAGGCGTTCGGCGACGTGCCGCTCAACGTCGAGCTCAAGCTCGAGGTGTGGGACTCGCCCAACTCGGCCGGAATCGTGATCGACGCCGTCCGGATCATCAAGCTGGCCCTGAACCACGGCCTCAAGGGCCAGCTCGACGGGCCGTCGAGCTACCTGATGAAGTCGCCCCACAACCAGCGGCCCGATTCGATCGCGCGGGAGATGACGGAGGAGTTCATCGCCAAGTACGCGCGCCAGCGCGGCCTCCCCGCGGGCAACCGCGAGGGCAAGAAGGCGAAGAAGAGGCCGAGGTCGAAGGCCTGAGCTAGGCGCGAACCCCCGCCCCCCGCCCCTCGCCCCGGGGCTCGAGCGTCAATATCCTCACCCCGTGGCCGAGGAGACCCTCTCGATCGTGCACGTGTCTCCACGACCGTGGGGGTCCCGACACGAGATCAACGAGTTCATCCGCGGGACCTCGGTCGAGCTTGCCGCGCGCGGCCACCGGATCGCGGTCGCCGCCCCGTCGGACTCCCGGATCGCTATCCGGGACTCTCGTCGGGCGATCAGGGCGGCCGACGGCGAGCCCCTCGCCCTCCTCGGGCGGGGCGAGCCCAGCGTGCTCGCGATCGGCCAGGCGATCCCCCTTCCAAGCGGCCCCCGCCGGCGCCCTCCGCCGATTCCGCTGGATGTGAGTCGCACCCTCGAGCAGCTCCTGGCGACCGCCGCGATCGACATCGTCCACGTCCACGATCCGTTCGCTCCCAGCCCCGGCTCGGCCGCGCTTCGCCATAGTCATTCCCTCAACGTCGCCTCGTTCCACGAGCCCGCTGAGCGGGTCCTCTCCACCCAGGTCGCCCGTGGCCTGGTCGAGATGCTGTTCGGGCGGATCGACGCGAGGACGGCGTCGTACACCGCCACCGGCGAGCTCCTCGATCGCTTCTTTCCGGGGCCCTACGAGTTGATCGGGCCGGGGGCGGCGGTGGCGGAGGCCTTCCCCGAGATCCGCGAGGGCGTGACGCGGGTCGCCTATGTGGCCGAGGAGGAGCGAGGGGCGCTGCGCCTCCTCGCCCGGGCACTGCGGCGGGTCTTGGAGCTGCCCGGCTGGGAGGCGGTCGTGTGGGCCGAGTCGCCCGTGGACGCACGCTCCCGCCTTGGCGCCAGGCTGCGCGAGCGGGTGACGGTGGTGGGCCCGGGTGAGGCCGAGCCCGAGGCCGTTCTCGCCGGGGCCGAGATCGCCTGCTTTGCCTCCGGGGGGGTGCGGACCTCGCCCGCGATGGTCCAGGCGGCGCTCGCCGCCGGCGCTGTGCCGATCGCCTCGAACCTCGAGATCTACCAGGAGCTCGCCTCCGACGGCGAGCGAGGGCTCCTGTTCCCGATCGGCGACTGGCGCACCCTCGCCGCCCAGCTCTCGCGGCTCTTGGCCGACGCCGGCCTGCGCGAGGACTTGCGCCGCCGGGCGGCACCCGCCCGGGAGCGAAGCTGGGCGAGGGTCGCCGACGAGGTGGAGGAGGTCTACCGGCGCCTGGTCGCCCGCCGTCACCGCCCCGGAGGGGACCCGGCCGTTCGCCGGAGCCTGGAGGGCCGGGAGCCGATCCATTGCGACCTTCACATGCACACCGACCACTCGCCCGACTGCGCGACCCCGGTGGAGGTGCTGCTGCAGACGGCGAAGGCCCGCGGCCTGGGCGCAATCGCGATCACCGACCACAACGAGGTCTCGGGCGCCCTGGAGGCGCGTGAGCTCGCCGAGCGGGTCGGCGGGATCAAGGTGATCGTCGCCGAGGAGGTGAAGACCGCGACCGAGGGAGAGGTGATCGGCCTCTTCATCGAGGAGAAGATCGAGCGCGGGATGTCGATGGCCGAGACGATCGGCGAGATCCGCCGCCAGGGGGGGCTGGTCTACGTCCCCCACCCCTTCGATCGGCTCCACTCGGTTCCCGGCTACGAGCACCTTCTCAAGGTGGTCGAGGAGATCGACATCCTCGAGGTATTCAACCCCCGGGTGGCGCTGTCGTCGTTCAACCAGGAGGC
>JBKPIY010000083.1:0-15818 GCA_046730475.1 Actinomycetota bacterium | reverse complement strand
CCGCCACCCACTGCTTGTCCTCGACAAACCCAAGGCTCTTAGCCGTCCAGTTGGGCGCGTGCTCGAGCGGCTCGCCGCCGTTGCCCGTCACCCAATGCCGGCCGAGGTCGTCGCTGTAGGAAATGGCTATGTTCGAGTTCGGGTGCAGGTTGGCCCAGAATGCGTTGAACGGCAGCGTCACCTGGTAGACCCGGCCCTGGGTGTCGAAGTCGGCGTTGGGGTCGGTGTTGTTGGTCCAGCTCGGCGGCATCGCCTGGGTGCCCGTCGAGATGCAGTCGTAGCCCTGGACCTGATTAGCCGCCAGGGGGGCGCCGTTGCTGATCGCGAAGGAGCCGAGGTGGAAGTCATAGAAGGTCGAGTACTTCTCGAAGAAGAACTTCGACGTGCCAACCAGGTCCTCGGTGCCCGGCCTGACGGCGACCCATGACTCCGAGTAGTTCGAGTTGTACTGACCGGCGCGGCAGGTGCCTGGTTCGGGCGCCGTTTGCCCCGGCGGAACCGGATAGCCGCCGCCGCTGACGGGTTGGCTGACCACCGTGTTGGTGGTCGGAGCGCTGGCCCCCCAGAGCTGCGCCTCGGCGGAAGCCACATGCGCAACCATCAACCCCAGCGCCAAAGCGGCTATCGCGATCCTTCGCATCTCACCCCCGATCGGATCTCCCCGGGGCTGATACCCGGGGTCCCGCGTAGCAAACGGCGATTCCGCTCGAGCGGGTCAGAGCCCGGCTGCTCGCAGACGATCTCACTGATGATCCTGAACGAGGGTTAGCGTTCGGCTAACAGCCCGCAAATCGGCCCTCCTACATCAAGCGAGGGTCCGGATGGGTCCCCGGCGCCAACGGCATTGGTGCCGGGCAGCGCCCTACGAGCGCGGCTTCGACTTGCGGGCGCCGCCGCCAGCGCCCTCTACTGGGCGGGTGGAGCTCCGGTTCCGCTGCCGGGAGAGCGAAGCGCCGTCAGGCCTCCGGCGATGATCAGGAGGATCCCGATTGCCAGCAGCAAACCCTGCTTCCAGCCAAAACCCGGGTTCCCGAGCCCGAGCGGATTAGCGAGGGCGGCGATCAGGGCGGCGACAACGCCGACGAGAACGATCACCAGTCCAACCTGCCTTCTCGACATGGCCACGGGCGGCTATCCGCCGGTCCCCGAGCGCAACGCTTCCGCTCGTTCCTTTGCGCCAGCTCGGACCTCGTCGAGCGGCAGAGCGGCCTGCTCGCAAAGCGTGGCCAGATCGAAGTAGATGCTCTCGCCCGCCATCAGCCCATCGTGGAAGGGAGTGACATTCGCAAACGGGACAGCGAAGGGGCGCCCCGATGGAGGCACGCCCATCCAGTCCCCACCGCTCGTGCCCTGGAGGGTGCCCCACACGACCATCACGTCATCTCCGAAGGCACGCCCCTCGTCGTTGGGCGCGATGTCGGGGAAGCCCGTGAAGTACCCCTCGTAGGCCGTCCGCACCGCCGCCCTGCCCTCGCTGCGCAGGCCCAGAGGATGTGTCTCGAGGAAGCAGTTCTCCACGAATGTCGCGAGGATCCCGTCGTAGTCGCGCGCCGCTTCGGCGTCGCGATGCCTCTCGAAAGCGCGCTGCATCTCCTCCGGGCTCATCGCTGAGAACCATACGCCCGGTTCCAGGCTTCAACCGCTGGGCGGTGACCGGCCGGCTCAGCCGCCTTGGCCCGCCTGCTCGACGTTCAGGAGTGCCACTTCGTAGCGCTCTACCGACGCCGTCTCACCGGGTCCCGTCACTTCCTCGCGAACGCGCGTCGCCTCGTCCTCGCTCGCCCGCATCGCCTCCTCCCCTTGCCACAGCGAGATCACAACGATCGTTCCGCTCTGCCGGTTGACGAGGAAGACGACGCCCTTCATGTCCTCGACCTGCCCGAACTCGGTCGGCAGCACCCGCTTCTTGGCCTGCAGGGCCGCCTCGATGGCTTCGGGCGCCGCTCCCTCGTAGCGGGTTACGCGAGCATGCATGTCTTCCTCCTGTTGGCTCGGAATCTCCGTCGTAGTTCTTACTCCATTTCCCGCGGGACACGGCCGACGCTGGCTGAGCGGGGCCGATCTCGACCCGTCGAGTTCCCATGGAAATAGGGAAACACCCGATTCCTGCTCGGCGGCGCTGCCCTAGGGTCGGTCCACAAATCGCATTCATCCCAAGGAGGTGGACATATGTCCCGATGTCGGATGTTCCTCGTATTGGCCCTGGTCGCTCTCGTCGCACTCGCCGTCGCGGCGCCTTCCGTCTCAGCTCAGTCGGAAACCCAGATGGATGGGAGCTGCCTCGGCACCCTCTCGGCATTCGCCGGGGCGGTGCGGGACGACACGATCTACCGACAGGACTACGCGCCTGCAGCGGGGGACCTCGTCGTGGGGATCGCGGAGCAGAAGGGCGACTTGGGGTTCTGCGCCAGCCTCTTGCCGACGCCATAGCCGATCGGTCTGTTCGGGGCGCCCCGGCCGCGATGACCGGGGCGTCCTCGTTCGGCTCGAGTTGGGCTCCGGGTGGCCACCCACATCAGCCCCCCTCGGATCAGCCCCCTCGGCGAGGGGAGGCGGCGATTCCGGGCGGTTCGGGGACGAAACGATGTCCTCATCGGCCTTTAGGATCCGAGCGTAAGTCGGCGGAGGACAGGGCTGCTTCCCGAAGCAAACACCAGCTGAGGTTTGAGCATGAAGGAGATCCAGTTTCAGCGGACGGTTGACCGGCTCAAGAAGGTGAACGAGGTGGTGAAGGAACTGGATCCCGCGATCCGCGGGGACGCGTTCGCGTTGCTGGTGCCCTATGTCAATGCGGCCGGCGGGGAGCGGGGGGACGACCCGGAGAAGGCGTCGGCCAACAAGGGATCCGGGATGAAGGCAAAGGGAAGCCGGCCGCTCGACGAGGAAACCCTAGTGAAGGAGTTCGAGAGCGAGAAGGATCACGAAAATGCCCTTCTGGCGGTTGCCATTCTGTACGGCCGCCACGGCAAGGGGCCCTTCGACCTGGCCCTCGTCAGGGCCATCGCCGACGCGCACAAGCTGAACATCCCGGATCGCCCAGACAAGACCTTCAAGGTGTTGAAGAGGGACGGGTCCCCGGTGCTGCGCAAGCAGAGCGACGGGTCCTGGAAGATCACCCAGGGGGGCAAGAACTGGCTCAGGAAGGCCTACCAGGTCAAGCGCGGAAAGCAGCCCATACCCAGCTGATGGCCGTAGCACTGGTGGAATTCATGTACGGGCTCAGGAAGGCCGGGCAGCAGCGTTGACGCTACGCCCATCAGGGGAGGCCGGCTTCCCCTCACCCGGGCCAGCCCTGGTGGTGGGCTCGCAGGGCGGAGACCTCGCGGGCGTTGCGGGGGCCGTGGGTGGCGTGTCGGCCCTTGATCTCCCGGCGTATCTCCTCTAGCTCGCCGCGCGTGAACTTGCACGGCACCGCCTTCGGTTCCACCCCGTAGACCCGGGCGCCGTTGAGACCGAGCACCTTCGCCTTGATCTCCTTGGTCAGCGCCGGGTAGCCGTAGCGCTCCTGGAGCCGGTCGCTGATCTGGAACGAGCGAAAGGTCTGGATCTGGTCCTGGGGGGAGCCGTAGAAGATGCAGTCCGTCCCCCACAGGACGTTGTCCTCGCCCACGTGCCTGAGCAGCTTCCCCAGCACGTGGGCGGCCTGCGTCGGGTCCCGCATCACCGTCCACCAGGTCGAGCCGAGCTCCGCGTACACGTTCTGATTCGGTCCGACGCCGTGCTTTCTCATCGAGCGGATCAGGCGGTTGATGCCGAGGTGCGCGGTGGCCTGGGTGTAGGGCCCCTCTCGGGGACCGGTGCGCTCGAAGCCCGAGTGGTAGACGATGAAGCTCACGTCGGGGAAGTCGCGCGCGGCGGCGGGAACGTCGTCGGGCGTAGCGTACGGGCTGCCAGCGCCAAAGCCCTTGTGCGCGCAGATCGTCTTCACCCCGAGCTGGCGCGCCTTCTCGATGAACGCGTGTCCGACCCGGCGCAGCTTCGGGTCGGCGTCGTCGAGACGCCAGGCGTTGCCGGGGTCCCCGAAAGCGTCGGGGAAGTGGGTGAAGACCTTCCAGGCCTTGATCGGATACCGGCGCGCGTTCTCCTCCATCCCGTCGAGGTTCGCTTCGAGCGGACCGTAGTTCGGGAGTACCTGTGCGTGGAGGAGCACGCTCTCCCAGCCGCACGCCAGCCTGGCGGTCTCGCGGGTCTCCTCCATGATCGCCGCCGACAGCGGGCTGCCCTTCGGCGCGATCGGGAGGGCTGAGAGCGTCACCATGTTCGTGTCGCTCTTGAGGAAGAACTCCTCCATGAAGACCTCGCGGGCAAAGCAGGCGCGGGGGTCGTCCTTGCCGCAGTTCACCTGGGGGAAGACCTGGCCGAAGAACGGTTCCCCGGGCGGCGAGCGCATCAAGTCGTATTCGAGGTGATGGCCCTGCACGTCGAACACGAACTCGTCGCCGGCGAGCGCCTGGCGGGCGGCGGCGGCGTCCCGGTCGGCCTCCTTCGGAACGGTGTATTTGCCGCCTGACCCCTTGCCCGAGTCCCCGAGGCAGCCTTGGAGCGTGAGCAGGGTCGTGGCGGCGGCGGTGACCGTGAACAGGAAGTCCCGCCGTGACAGGCCGACGCTCCTTGCGTTGTCCGCGCACGCGACCCGGGCCCGCCGGATCGCCTCCCGCTCGATCGCGGTGAGCGGCGCCGGAACGTACTCACCGTTCGAGCACGGCCCGAACTTGATCGGGAGGCCGGGATCGTCGCTCTCCCGACGCTCGCTCACGGGACGAGCAACCTCGGTGAGCTGGCTGATTGCGAATGCGATCCGGTGCTTGCCACGTCTCCTCTGGTAATACGGGGCCCGTCGCCCTGAAGGTCCGGGAGCGCCGAAGGACCGAGAGGATGACTGTGCGTGGATGAGCGTGCGTGAGACCAGAAAGTAGGCGCCAGCGGCGAACCCTCGCCTTCCTGGTGCTCGTGGGCCTGGGAGCGCTCGCCGGCCTCGCCACCGCGAGCACGGGCGATTCAAACCACCCGCCGCGGACGAGACTGAAGGCATACGGCGAGTACCAACGCGTGCGGTTCTTGTATTCCCAATGGGTGTATCCGACGGGACGTTGCGGGTTCGGACAGATCAGTGGAGGACGCTGAGCGAGTCCGGAGGGGCGCCGAACTACGCCCCCACCCGCCTCCGCTCACGGCTTCGGGCACCGCGCCGGGACGGAAGGGTTCGCAACTGGAGGGCCCTGATCCACCTCGGGGGTGCCGGACCCCATTACCTCCAGTTCTACGCTCGATGGTGGGACAAGAAGTGCCGGACGGATGAGGACTTCGCCCGGCGGTTTACCGTGGACCTCGCGCCGGCGCGGTAGGGCCGTGGCGTCGTGCCCGCCGTGCCGTCCGCGGCAGCCGTGGCGTCCTCGGCACCGTTCGAGGCCGACGGGGGCCGCTCAACGATCAGGGTGAGCCCGTCAACCCCGGCCACCCTCACCCGGGCGCCGATCTCGATCGTCTCTTCGTCGGGGCCGCGAGCGCGCCACAGCGCGCCCTCGACGAACACCTGGCCGAGGGGCGCGACCGGCGATCGGACGGTGCCCTCAGCGCCGACCAGCTGCTCCCAGCCCGTTCGCACCGGCCGATGGCGGGCGGTGACCGCCTTCTGGACCGCGAGCGCGATCGCGCCGGCGGTCACCAGCCCGATCCCGATCACCACCGGGGCCGAGACCCCGAACGCGCTCGAGTTCGTGTCGTAGAGGACGAGACCGGAGATCGCGATCGAGAGCGCCCCCACCCCTCCCAGGATCCCGTGGGTGGGTAGGTGAGCCTCCGCGACCAGCATCGCCACCCCGGCGACCAGGAGCGCGACCCCGGTCAGGTTTACCGGCAATTGCGCCGACCCGTACAGCCCGAGGATCAGGGAGATGGTCCCGAGCACGCCCGGCAGGATCACGCTGAATCCGCTCAGCACCTCCAGCGTGATCCCGGCGATCCCCGCGAGCATCAGCAGGTACGCGATCGTCGGGTTGACGATGACGCCGAGGAGCTGGTACTGGAGCGGGGTGTCGTGGTGCTCGATCGCCAGGTCGGAGGTGTGGAGCACCTGCGACTTCGGGCCGAAGGTCCGGAAGCCCTCGAGCTTCTGGAGCAGATCCCGCTCGCTCGAGGCGATCACGTCGATCCCACCGGCGTTCAGCGCTTCCTGCGCAGTGACGTTCTTGGCCTCGGTCACCATCTCGGCGGCGAGGCGGCCGTTTCGATGGTGGACGTCCGCGAGGGCGCGGGCGAAGGCGGCGGCGTCGTTGGTGATCTTTCGCCCCAGGGTTCCGCCGATGTCGCCTCCGGTGGTGGAGATCGGTGACGCCGAGCCGATGTTCGTCTGCGGCGCCATCGCGGCCACGTCGGCCGCCTCGGTGATGAACACGCCGGCCGACGCGGCCCGGGCGCCGTCCGGCGACACGTAGACGATCACCGGCATCGGCGCGCCGATGATGTCCTTGACCATCTCCCGCAGCGAGACGTCGAGCCCGCCGGGAGTGTCGAGCCGGATGATAGCGACCTTCGCGTCGGTGTCGGCGGCGTCGTTCAGCGCGTGCCCGAGCCAGGCGGCGCTGGCGGGATCGATCGTCGACCTGAGCTCGATCGAGTAGGCGGTGCCCGTGCCCTCACCCGTGGCGCGTGTCCCGAGGAGGAGGGCGCCGAGGGCAACCAGGGCGATTGATACGCCGATCCGGATCCGGCGCGCGCTCATCGAGCAGATTATCCGCGCTCCCCGGCGCCTTGAGAAGTGTCGTCGCCGGCGTCGGAGCCGGTGAAGAGCTGGAGCGTCCGGCCCCCTCAGTCCTGGCAGATGTCGGCCTGGTCGGCGCCGCTCACCCTGATGATCTCGTGGGGGTCGATCAAGAGCGAATGCTCATGGTCCCCCGCGTTGCAGAGAACACGCTCATGCTCGAGCAGCCGCGAGTCCACGATCTCGGGCGCGGGGATCATCTCGCCCAGCGGCGGAAGCGCCCCGAGCTCGAAGTCCTTGAAGTCGGCCTCCATCTCGGCCTCGGTTGCCAGCCGCAGCTCCTGGTGCTCCCCGAGCTGCTCCCGAAGCTTCCTCATGTCCAGGCGCTCCGAGGCGGGGATCACCGCCAGCCGATAGCCGTCGTCGTCTCGCAGCAGGACCGTCTTCGCCGCGTTCTCGGGGGCGATACCCGCCGCCTCGGCCTCCGACGCCGCGCCGAATCGCCGCTCGTGCTCCACCAGCTCGAACGCGACTCCCTCCTGCTCCAGATGCTCAGTCACCAGCGCCGTCGGTCGCCCGCTTTCCGTTTCATCGTCGCTCATCGTTGACCTCCTTCCAAGACAGTATTGCTCCCCCGGCCGCGGCGCGCCGCGCCTGACGCTAGATGGTTGATTCCACGAGCATCCGCGGCGTTCGCCCGGACCGTGGTGGGATCGGACGGGGGTCACGGGAGCCGGGCCTCGACCTCGACCGGGGGAGGGGTGAGCGCGGCCGCGCAGATGACCAGGGCGAAGGCGAGCATCCTCACGGCCAGGCCGAGGGTGTCGTCGGGGAGCGGCTCGGCGAACACGATCGGGCCGGCGGCGATGGCGGTCGCATTGGCGGCGATGCTGGTGACCGCGATCACCGGGACGGCGGGGCCGATCTGGAGGCTCCGCGCCGACACCAGGAGGCCGAGAAAGGAGGCGAGCGCGATCACCCCGGCCAGGGGGCTGAAGAGGACCGCCGCGACCCCGTCGCCGAGGTGATCGCTGAGGGCCTTGATCGAGGTGTCGGAGGCCGCCCAAAGGAGACCGGCGGAGGCGCCCATCAAGACGCCGGCGCGGGCAGTACCCCGGGCGGCGACGCCGACGGCGAGTCCGGCCGCGCCGATTGCGCCGACGAAGACCGTCAGGGTTCCGGTCTGATAGCCGGACTGGGCGGAGTCGCCGCCGCCGTTCAGGGTGGCGGCCAGAAACGCGAGCCCCGCCGCCGCCAGCGCCACCCCGATCCACTCCCTCCGGGTGACGTGATGGGCGAAGAAGCGGTCGGCCACCGCGGTCAGCATCGCGAGGCCCCCGGCGATCGTCGCCTGCACCAGCGAGATCGGGGCGAGCGCGAGGGCCCCGACGTGGAGGCCCCAGCCGCCCATCGCGATCACGATCCCGAGCGTGTACCAGCGCGAGCGGAACAGCACCAGCGAGCTCCGGATCGGCCGCCGCCACTGCACCGCGGGGCCCTCGGCTGCACCCCGATGCTTGTAGAGGAAACCGACGACCGAGGCGAGCGCGGTGGCCACCGCCAGGAGCAGCCCGAGTTGAACGCTGAACGGCACCGGCGCGCCAGGGTAGTGGTCCGACTCTCCCCGGCGGCGCCGCCTCCCTCCCGCCCTAAGTTCGACTACCGGTTCTACACGCGGGCGACGGACCGAGCGGGCAACCGCGAGCCCGCCCCCCGGCGCGAGCCCGGACGCGTCCGCGAGCCTCTGACCGTGACCGGAGCTAGCCTGGCGGCTCCGAGCCGGTCGAGATCCCCGCCTTGAGCCGCTCGTCGGCCGAGGAGGCCGCCTCGATCAGCTCGGTGAGCGAGTCGGTGATTCCCCCGGCGATCAGGTCGACGTCCTCCATCGAGTCGTAGTCGGCCAGCAGGCCGAACCCGACCCGGCCGTTGTAGCTGATGATCGCGATCGCAAGGGCGTGGTTCTGGGGCAGGAAGGCGACCGGGAAGACGTCCTCGAGCTCGCGGCCGAGCACGTACAGCGGGATCTGGGGGCCCGGGACGTTGGTGACGATCAGGTTGAAGAGGCGGGTCGAGAAGTTGATCCGGGAGGCCTGGGCGAGCAGGGTGGGGGGCGCGAAGTCGTTGAACCTGGAGATCACCTCGGCGCCGAGCGCCTGCTTGGACTGCTTCAGCCCGTCCATGGCCTCGCGCACCACCGCGAGCCGCCTCACCGGGTCGGCGACGTAGACGGGGAGCGGGCCCCTCATGGCTGCGATCCGGTTACCGAGCTGGCCGCGCTCGTCCTCGGCCCGGATCGAGACCGGGACCAGGGCCCGCAGCTCGAGGCCCTCGGTCCTGATCCCCCGCGCCTGGAGCCACCGCCGCATCGCCCCGCTGACCACGGCGAGGACGACGTCGTTGACGGTCCCCCCAAGCGCGTCCTTGATCCGCTTGAGGTCATCCAGGCTGCACCGTGTCCACAGGAAGCGGCGGTGGGAGCCGATCTCGTCGTTCAGGGGCAGCTTGGGCGCCGGGTTGGTGAAGTTCCAGGCGACCTCGCCGAGCGCCTCCGCGTACTCGGATGCCTGGCGCGCGGCGGTCCGGGGATGGCGGGCGGCGGCGAGAGCGCGCCCGCCGAGCTTCAACGGCGTCTCCGCCATTCCCCTCAGCCCGCGCACCGCCATCTCCGCCGACGAGGGGGGCGGGCGCGGCACCCAGTCGTCGTCGGCCTCCGTCGGCTCCGGCACGGGCTTGAGGTCGAACAGGACGGTGGCAATGTCGACGCCGGCCACCCCGTCGACGAGGGCATGATGGGTCTTGCTGATCAGCGCGAACCGGTTTCGCTCCAGGCCCTGAACCAGCCACAGCTCCCACAGCGGCTTCGAGCGGTCCAGTCGCTGGCTGAACAGGCGTCCGGCGATGTTTCGGAGCTGCTCCTCGGAGCCGGGGGAGGGAAGGGCGGAGTGGCGGACGTGATAGCGGAGGTTGAAGTTGGGGTCATCGACCCAGAACGGCCGGCCGGTCTCGATCGGCGGAAACGCGAGCCGCTGGCGGAATCGGGGCACGAGACGGAGCCGCGAGCGGACGTGCTCGAGGAAATCGGTGTAGGCGGGCGGCGGGCCCTCGAAGATCAGCACCGCTCCCACGTGCATGTGGCTGTTCGACTTCTCGTTCGTGAGGAAGGAGGCGTCGATCGCCGTCAGCTGGTCCATGTGCCTTTGCGTCATCCGCTCGAACCCTACCCGGCGCGAGGGGGATCTTCCACCCGGTCAAGCCCGCCCCGCCTCGACCCCCGCATGCCCTCACGAACCTCGTCGATCTGGTTCTCGATGAGCTCCGTTCCACGCCGCAGGAAGTCCCTGATCAGCTCCAGCTCCTTGATCGTGTAGCGGGATGCCTCCCGCGCGAACCGCTCGCTGAGCGGCTGGTAGATCGCCCACCCACGCTCGTGCGCGAGCGGCGTCGCGTCCACCAGGATCCGCCTGCGATCCGCGGGATCGGGCTCGCGGCGGGCGTAGCCGGCGCGCTCGAGGCGGTCGATCGACGCCGTCATCGCGGCGGGGCTGAGCCCGGCGTCCCCGGCGAGCTCGCCGGCCGGGAGCGCGCCCCGCCGGGTGAGCACGTCGATCACGCGGTGGTCTGTGCGGTTGATGCCGAGCGCCTCGCTGACGACGTCGTCGCGGATATCGGAGACGAGCTGGCTGATTCGCGAAAGCTCGGCGATCTCGTCAAGTAGTTCTTGCTTGGAATATTTCGCCATTCGAATGATGTGCTACTCTTTCGACTCCAGAACAGTTTAGCCGTCGAAGCAATCTGGCAAGCGACGGCCAACACGTGAAGGAGGACCTCGATGATGTCCCAGATCGAAGCCAGGGGGTTGAAGAAGACGTATCCCGGCCCCGCGGTGGCCCTCGATCGCCTCTCGTTCAGCGTCCCCGAGGGAACGATATTCGGGCTCCTGGGGCCAAACGGCGCCGGCAAGTCGACCGCGGTCAAGGTCCTCACCACCCTGTCGCGCCCAGACTCGGGCTCCGCGACGGTGGCGGGGGTGGACGTCCTCGGGGACCCGCAGAGGGTCCGCCGCACGATCGGGGTGGTCGGCCAGAGCTCGGGCGTCGACCCCCAGGCGACCGGCGGGGAGAACCTCGAGCTCCAGGGCAAGATCCACGGAATCCGCGGCCGCGCGCTGCGCCGGCGGGTCACCGACCTGCTTCAGCGCTTCGAGCTTGCGGATGTCGCCGATCGGATCGCGCGGGGGTACTCGGGCGGGATGAAGCGCCGGCTCGACATCGCCACCGGCCTGATCCACCGCCCGCGCGTTCTCTTCCTCGATGAGCCGACCACCGGCCTCGACCCCGAGGTCCGGGCGGCGATGTGGGAGGAGATCCGCGACGTCCAGCGGTGCGAGGGGCTGACCATCCTGCTCACCACCCACTACATGGAAGAGGCCGAGCAACTCGCCCAGCGGCTCGCGATCGTCGACCGGGGGCGGGTGGTGGTGGAGGGAACCTCCGACCGGCTCAAGTCCGAGCTCGAGGGCGACACGGTCGAGATCGGGATCGGAGACCCCGACATGCGCTCGCGCGCCGAGGATTCGCTCAGGCGGGTCCGCGGCGTTCGGGAGGTCCGGGCTCAGGACGGCGGGATCGAGGCCCAGGTCGTCGACGGAGGCACGGCCCTGCCGGAGATTCTGAGTGCCCTCGGGAGCGACCGGGTTCAGGTTGCGACCGCGACCATATCGCGGCCCTCGCTCGACGACGTCTATCTCCGCTACGCCGGCCGCCGCATCCACGAGGCGGAGGCCGGCGAGCGACAGAACGAAAGGAGTGATCGATGAAGGCGCTTGCGCTCAACTCGATGGACATGACCCGCCGCTCGGTGATGGCGCTCCTGCGCCAGCCGTGGTACGTGGCGGTCACCCTCGTCCAGCCCGTCATCTGGCTGCTGCTGTTCGGGGCGTTGTTCAAGCGGGTGGTCGAGATCCCCGGATTCGACGTCGACTCATATCAGGACTTCCTGGCCCCGGGAGTGGTCGTGATGACCGCGATGTTCTCGGCGGGGTGGAACGGGATCGGCACACTCGAGGACATCGACCGCGGCGTCCTCGACCGCTTCCTCGTCTCCCCGGTGGCGAGGCCGTCGCTGATCATCGGCCCGCTGTCCCAGCTCGCGATCGGGATCGTGATCCAGGCCCTGATCATCGTCGGGCTGGCGCTGGCGGTCGGTGCCGACTTCCCGGGGGGTGTCCCCGGCGTCGCCGTGCTGATCCTGTGCGCGGTGATGCTTGCAGCGGCCCTCGGGGCGCTCTCTCACGCGGTCGCGCTCACCGCGCGCCAGCAGGAGACGCTGGTGGGGCTGGTCCAGTTCGTCGCCCTGCCGCTCTCGTTCCTCTCCGCCGCCTTCATGCAGCTGAGCCTGGCGCCGGGCTGGATCCAGGAGATCGCCAGGTACAACCCGGTCAATTGGGCGGTGGAGGCGGGCCGCGAGGCCGTCGCTTCGGGAACGGATTGGGGGTTCGTCGCCGAGCGGGTCGGTCTCCTGGCCGGGGTCGCCCTCGTCTCCCTGTTGGTGGCGACCCGCGCCTTCCGCTCCTACCAACGCTCGGTCTGACTACCTTCGCGGTCCACCCCCCGGCGACGCTCCCGGGGGTGGATCCCGCCGAGGGATGACCGATAAGTCTCTGCCGCAACCGGGCGCTGCCGGCCCCGGGCGGACGCCGATTGGCAGTCAGTCCACGACGACGGCAAGCGTCCGAGCTCGGGTTCGGCCGAGGGCGTCAGCGGCCCAGACGATGGCGCGGTAGGTGCCGGGCTGCGCGTAGGTGTGGACAGGAGTCGAGCCGGCGGCGCCGCTGAGGTCGCCGAACGACCACCAGTAGCCGCGGATCCCGTCGCCGTCCTGGGCCTGGGCGCTGAAGCTGACGGTGTGGCCCGAGACGTTCGCGAGTGCCGCGAGGATCGGCGGCCGGTCGCGGCGCAGGGGCCAGCGCTCGGCGATCGGGCTCACCACCGGTGATTCGGGGATCTCCCAGGTGTCCGGCCCCGCCGAGCCACCGAGGGCGGCGGTGATGCCGCGGGCCGCCTCGTAGGTGTCGTCGAGGGCCTGGCCGAGGGTGTAGTTCGTCCCCGGGAAGGCTCGGGAGTAGGCGAGCCCATCGGTGAAGCGTCGCGGCAGGCGGCCGAAGCCGAGCCAGGCGCCAAGGATGCTGCCGACGTTGTTGGGGTTGCAGTCGGTGTCCTGCCCCGCCCGCAGCGAGATCCGCAGGCTGCGGACGAAGTCGCCGCGGCCGTAGAGCAGGCCGAGCAGGATGTAGCCGCCGTTCAGCTTCGCGTCGATGTTGAACTCGCGGTGCACGTAGCGCGGATCCCGCTTGACCGCGCGCCTGTGGGCGTTCCAGCGCCGCTCGAGCCGGCGCCAGGTGGCCTTCCAGGAGCGGGGGTGGGCCGCGTGCCAGCGGATCACGTCCTCGATCATTGCCCGGTAGGAGGTCCCCTCCGGTACCGCCCTCCTGCCCGCCTCGACGATCTCGCGAACTGTTTCGGCGCGGAAGGCCTCGGCGTTCATTGCCGCCACCATCACCCCGCCCCAGACGCCGTCGGCGTAGGCGACCACGTGACCAGCCCGCCAAGAGAGGTCGATCGCGGCCCCGGGCTGGGCGGGCGAGACCAGCCCTGCGAAGTCCGACGCCATCTGCCAGCCGATGTTGTGCGCGTACGGGTTGTGGACCGGGTCGCCCGACGCGGGCGGCTCGATCCCCCGCCTCAGGTTCCGCCGGGCGCGCTTGTCAGCCCCGAACAGCACGAACCTGGTGTCGGCGAAAGCGTCGCCCCACTCGGGCCAGCCGGCGTCCGGGCTGGCCCTGACCGCGCGCAGGAAGGGGATCTCCACGTAGGTCTCATCCGGGCCGTTGCGGTCCGTGTAGGTGTACCGGTTGACGGCCCGTATGGTGAAGCGGGGAACCTTGGAGGCGGGAACGATGCGGCCGTTGAAGCGGAACTCGACCGGAGCGCCCCAAGCCCCTCCCGCGATCCCGCCGGCCCAGGCGCCTCGAATCCGGTCGCGGATCTGAGTGTCCGAGATGGCGAAGCCCTGCGCGGAGCTGACCGGAACCAGCACCGTCGCCACGAAGGCGATCTTGAAAAGGGAACCGCGCATAGGTTCACGTTAGAGGCGGCTGGTGGCCCGGAGTGGGACCTATTTGACCCGACCACGCGGCTACGGGCCCGGTGGCTCGATCCGGGACAGATCGGGCTCGGACGGTGACGCGGCCGTCCCCAGTCGCCCGGGGATGCCGAGGGACCCTGCTCGCGGCTAACCAGTGAGCGCCGCCGGGGGAGCCGAGGCGGCAGATGGAGGTTCGAGATGAACGGAGAGACGAGAACGAGAACGCGACGCCTGGCGCTCGTCCCGATCGCCGCGGTGACGGCGCTGGCCCTCGGCGGCGCGGTGCCGTCCTGGGCGGGGGCCGACGCGACCGTGAGCATGGAGGACAGCACTCTTACCGCCTTCGGCGACACGGGATACGACCAGATCACCTTCAGCGACGAGAACGATCCGGGGTGTCCAGGCGGCACCCCCTGCTATCAGGTCGCGTACTACGGCGGGCAGTTGACGGCCCTGCCCCCGTGCGTGGTGACATCCTCGGATCCCTACGAGGCAGAGGTTCAATGCCCCTCAGCGGGCGTCGAGCGGATCCGCGCGGTTGGTCGCGAGGGCAGGGATACGCTGCTGGTCAGCGAGTTCGCCTTCGGGCTCGCCGTGCCCGCCGTCCTCGAGGGTGGTGGCGATGATGACGCGCTCACCGGCTCGGACGGCGCAGATCGCCTGATCGGCGGAGGAGGCAACGACGCCGCCGACGGTCGGAGGGCCAACGACGTGATTCTCGGCGGGGTCGGCCGGGATCGTCTCGACGGCGCCAGAGGCGGCGACCGAGTCGTGGGGGGTTTCGGCCCTGACCGCCTGATCGGTGGAACCGGCGCCGACCGCCTCTTCGGCCAAGGCGGCGCGGACATCCTGGACGGTCAGCAGGGGAGGGATCTCTGCGACGGCGGCAAGCAGAAGGACAAGGCTCGCAACTGCGAGCGCCTCCGTCGCATCCCTTAACGCCGGGGACAGCCATGACGCGACCAAGACGCGGGCCGCGCCTTCGGGCCGCCCCCGTCGTCGCGGCCGGATCTAACGGTCGAGGCCCAGTTCCAGGACGCGCTCGGCGATCAGGCGTGGACGCTCGCGGCCGGCGTCGGACGGAATGGCGAGCTTGATCGCGAGGGCGTCAAGGCGACGCTGCACCGTGCGCTCGCTGACGTGGAGGGCGTCGGCGACCTCGGCGCGGGTCGCCGGGCGGCCCGCGCGGACTTCCGGCGCCCGGTAGGGGGCGACGAGGGCTCGTGCGGCCTGGCGCTCGTCCGGGGTAAGCTCGACCGTCGGGCTCGGCGCCGCCGCCGTTCGCTCGTGGCGGATCTGCGGGGGAAGGGCGACCTCGAGACGGAAGCGGCCAACCTGGATGACGTCGCCGTTTCGCAGTCGCCGGGTCCGATCGAGGGGGGCGCCGTTGAGCAGGGTTCCGTTCCGGCTGTCGAGGTCGGTGGCGAGGAGGGACATGCCGCGCCTCTCGATCTCGACGTGGTCCCAGGAGACGGCTTCGTCGTCAAGCCGCAGGTCGCAGTGATCGCCCCGACCCACCACCGTCCTGCCCTCGGCGAGGGCGGCCGAGCGCGGAGCCTGGTCCCGCTCGGCGATCCAGATTCGGGGCTGGCTCGCGTTCTCGCTCAAGCAGGGTTGAATCTAGCCACGATCACGGTCATCCCTCGATCCGGGAGACGGTCCCGTCGGCGGAGTTCGCCACCCAGACCGAGCCGTCGCCGACCGCGATCCCACGGGGGCGGGGGCCCACCTCGATCGCCTCGCCGACGACCGCACCCGTGTCGGGATCGATCCGGGACAGTGTGTTGTCGCGCTCGTTGGTGATCCAGACCCATTTCTCCCCGACCGTGACCCCGGCCGGGGCTCTGCCGACGTCGATCGGCTCGCCGACCACCTGGAAGGTGTCGGGGTCGATCTCCGAGACGGTGGCATCGCTCGTGTTCGCGACCCAGACGGAGCCCGCCCCGGCGGCGACCCCCCGCGGGCGGGTTCCAAC
>JBKPIY010000082.1:0-41456 GCA_046730475.1 Actinomycetota bacterium | reverse complement strand
CGGTGGCCCGGGAAACGGGCCCTGACCTACAACCCCTCGATCGCCTGGGCCCCGGACGGTAGGAGCCTCGTGGTTGCCTATGCCGCCGATTTCCAGAATAAGCCGGTCTTCCTCCGGCGCTTCGATGCCGCCACCGGCGAGACGTTGGGCGATCTCTCGTCTTGTCGTCGGCGCTGGTCGGGTCGCTCGCGCTGCCCGCGGTCGCGAGCGCCGTGGAGCCGACGCGGGAGACGGTGGCCGTGACAACAAGGCCCACCGCCCCGTGCCCAAGCGGAGTGACGCTCGTCGGGGTGGCCGACGTCGTCCGCGAGATCACGACGTTCTACGACGCCGAGGGGCAGCCGGTGATGCAACTCTGGCACGCGACGTTCGAGGGGACCTGGACGAACCCGCTGAGCGGGGCGTCGCTTCCGAACTCGGGGCTCCGCGAGTTCCACTGGGACCTGACTACCGGGGAGCTCTTCACCACCGGGCCGAATGTCGTCACGAAGTTCCCCGATGGCGGTGTCGCGATCGGCGGCGCCGGCCGGCTCGTCTTCGACGCGCAGGGCCACCTGATCGAACACGACGGGCCCGAGACCGCCACCGAGCGGGCTCAGCTGTGCGCAGCCCTCGGCGCGTAGTGCGCGTGAGGCTGCCGCGGTAAGGCCCGGATGACGGCGGGGGTGCGACGCTCCCCCGCCGTTCATCCGAACGCTCCTGCGCGGGATCCCCTGCCAAGCCGCCCTCGCTCGCGAAGACGGCGCTACTCGCACAACCCCCTCAACGTGATCTCAGGAGAGCCCGCCGAAGGCGGCTCCTATACCGCGCCTATACCGACCTGGTCCACGTTGCCGGTGAACCGACCGCCGCGTGCCTGGTCACTTCAACCCCAGGCCCGGGCGGATGCTGAAAAGGAGCTCACGAAGATGGCATCAGGCGAACCAAGCAACAAGTCACCGGTTGACGTCAATTGCACGGGGTCCCGGTCGCGACGAGTACGGCCCGGATCCTTCCCGGCGACCGTGGCGCTGCTCTTCGCGGCGATTGTCGCCCTCACTGCGACCCTGGCCTTTACCTCCCGCGCCGGGGCGTTCGTCTACTGGTCCAACGTCGGCACCAACACGATCGGGCGGGCCAACCTGAACGGCACCTGCCCAAACCGCAGCTTCATCCGGGCGAAGACCAGCGGGGGATGGCATGGGCCTAGCGGACTGGACGTCGACGCCACCCACATCTACTGGGCAAACGACGCCCCGGGCTCCCGACGCGCCTCCCTCGGGCGCGCCAACCTGGACGGCATGGGGGTGGACCAGAGCTTCATCTCGGGCGGGGACTTCGGCACCGGGGTGGCGGTCGACGCCGCCCACGTCTATTGGGCCAATGAGCACGGCCTCACGATCGGGCGCGCCAACCTCGACGGCACGGGTGTGGACCAGAGCTTCATCAGCGCCACCGGCGCGACCCGGGCCCTTGGGGTGGCGGTCGACCCCGCGCACGTCTACTGGGGCAACGACGGCCTCAACACGATCGGGCGCGCCAACCTGGACGGCACGGAGGTGGACCAGAGCTTCATCGCGGGCGCGTACCCCGGCGGGGTGGAGGTCGACGCCGGGCACATCTACTGGGCCAACCACCGCCTCAACACGATCGGGCGCGCCAACCTCGACGGCACCGGGGTGGACCCGAGGTTCATCGGGGGCGCGAATGGCCCCGCCGGGGTGGCGGTCGACGCCGGGCACATCTATTGGGCAAACCAGGCCCTGGGCGCCCCGCGCACCACGATCGGGCGCGCCAATCTCGACGGCACGGGAGTGAACCATCGCTTCATCAGGGGCGCGAGCTTCCCCCTCGGGGTGGCGGTCGACGCCCGGCCTTCGAGCGTGTTCTGCTTCGGAAAGGTGACCAAGAACCGCCACAAGGGCACCGCGAGGCTGCCCGTCAAGGTCCCCGGGTCGGGGCATGTTGAGCTGCGGGGCAAGGAGATAGAGAGGGCGAGCGAGGATGCCCTCCGAACGCGCAGGGTAGAGCTGCCGGTGAGGCCGACGGGCACGAAGAAGAGGCGGCTGGAGAGGGCAGGCGAGGTGACGGTCACGGCCAGGGTCACCTACACCCGCACCGGCAGCACCCCGCACACGAAGAGCAGGAGGATCAAGCTCATCAAGCGGCGCTAACCAGGCGTAGTCCCGTGGTCGGCTGAGGGGCCCGCCGGCGGATCGAGAGGAGGAGACGACCCCGATCCTCTAGGCCATCGTCAGGCCGCCGCTGACCGAGAGGGTCTGGCCGGTGATGAACCCGGCGCGCTCGGACGCCAGGAATCGGACCGCGGCGGCGACGTCCTCGGGCTCGCCCAGCCGGCGCATCGGGACCGCCCGCCTCAAGGACTCGATCAGTCTCTCGCCCTCGCCCTCGCCGCCTGCCATCCCCTCGAGCAGGGGCGTCCGCGTCGGCCCCGGGCAGACCGTGTTGGCGGTGATGCCGTGTCGCGCCGTCTCGCGGGCGATCGTCTTCGTGAATGCGGTCACCGCGCCCTTGGCGCCCGAGTAGACGGATTCGAGCGAGGACCCGACCCGACCCGCGTCGGAGCCGATGTTGACCAGACGCCCCCAGCCGCGCTCCACCATCCCGGGGAGGACGGCGCGCGTCGTCCGCAGGCAACCCTTGTAGTTGATCTCGATCACGCGCTCCCAGAACGCCTCGTCGGTCTCCAGGAAGGGGCGAAGCTCGTCCCAGCCGGCGTTGTTGACGAGGATGTCGACCGGGCCGAGGGCGTCCTCGATTCGTTCCAGCGCCGCCCTGACCGAGTCGCCGTCGGTCACGTCCATGGTCACGCCGAGCGCCCGAGCGCCCCCGCGCTCGAGCGCGCCGACCGTCGCCCTCGCCTCCTCCTTGCGAAGGTCCGCAACGGCGATCGCGTTGCCCTCAGAGGCGAGGGCGAGGGCGATCGCACGGCCGATCCCGCGGGCGCCGCCGGTGACCACCGCGATCCGCTCCGCCATGGGCGAAGTAGCCTAGCCGCCGCAAGCCGACGAGCGAGGAGGAGCAAGGTGGAGGAGCTGAGCGATGTGCGCTACCAGGTCGAGGAGGGCTTGGCGTGGATCACGATCGACCGGCCGGAGCGGATGAACGCCTTCAGGGCACGGACGGTGGACGAGCTGATCGACTGCTTCAAGCGCGCCTGGGCTGACCCGGCGGTCGGCGTGGTCTGTCTTACCGGGGCTGGCGACCGAGCCTTCTGCACCGGCGGTGACCAGAAGCAGCGCGCGGAGACCGGCGACTACGGGCCCTCGCGGTCGGGGCTGTTCGAGGTCGAGCGGCTTCACCGCCTGATCCGCGAGGTACCGAAGCCGGTGATCGCGGCCGTCAACGGGTTCGCGATCGGAGGGGGCCACGTGCTGCACGTCCTCTGCGACCTCACGATCGCCGCCGACACCGCCCGCTTCGGGCAAACCGGCCCCCGGGTAGGCTCCTTCGACGCCGGCTTCGGCACCGCCTACCTCGCGCGGGTGATCGGCGAGAAGCGCGCCCGCGAGCTGTGGATGCTCTGCCGCCAGTACGACGCGGCCACGACCGAGCGCTGGGGCCTGGTCAACCGGGTCGTCCCGGCCGCCGAGCTTCGGGCCGAGGTCCGCCGCTGGGCCGACGAGATCCTCGCGCTCTCGCCCACCGCCCTCCGCTTCGTCAAGCAGTCCTTCAACGCCGACACCGAGCACCAGGCAGGGCTCGGTCAGATCGCCTTCTCGGGCCTCGCCGGGTTCGTGGACTCGGAGGAGGCGAAGGAGGGGGTGACCGCGTTCGCGGAGAAGCGCGAACCGGACTTCTCCGCCTTCCGCAACCGCGTCTCGGTCTGACCGGCTCCACTTTCTCCTTCACCGGCGCGAGCTTCCGATCGCGCCGCGCGCCCAGCTACCGTCGTCGGCGATGGCTCGCCCGAAACGGATAACCCCGGAGCAGGTGGTGGCCTTGCTCGCCCGGATCGCGGACGACGGCTACTGCCCGACCGCCGAGCTCGCGCGTGAGCTCCCGGGCGCGAGCCATCGCGATCGCATCAGCGTGATCCACCGAGCGGTCAACGCCGGCCTCCTGCTCGAACGACGGGCGACCGACGGCCGCCCCCACGTCGCTCTCTCCAGCGAGGGCTGGGTGCTGTTGCGCGCGGGCCAATCGCCGTGAGCGTGCGGCGGTCGACGGCCCTTGTTGCCGCGTTCGCCGTGACCGTCCTGGCGGTGGCGGGCTGTGGCGGCGGCGGCAAGAACGCCCCGCAGGGCCCGACCGGCGTGCTCAGCAGCGACGGCATCGGCCCGGTCCACCAGGGGATGAGCAGAGAGGAGGTCCGCAGCCGGTTCGGCCCGCCCGACCACAGCTCGATCGGCCCCGGCTGCGAGCTGAACCCGAACGCAGGCCAGGCGATCAGCTGGACCTACCGCGCAGGCGGTGGCCGGGTCGACCTCAACTTCGACGCGGTAAGCGACCGGTTCGGCTACTACCGCGTCGCCACCCCCGCGCTCGCGACCGCGCTCGGCGACCGGGTCGGCGAGCCCCTCTCCGCGCTCCGTCGGCGCTGGGGCGGATCTCTTCGCCACCTCAACTTCGGCTACCCCGCCGCGCCCGGCGCCGGCATCTGGCAGATGAGAAACGGGCCAACCTCGCTCCTTGTGTTCGAGCTCCGCCACGGCCGCATCGCCGCGATCTCCGGCGGCGACGTCCAGATCTGCGAGTAGGGGTTTGCCGAGCGATGATTTCCGTGCTCCCACACGGTCAGAAGACGTAACACCGCAATCGCAACCTGAAAGGCGGAGATCAGCCGTGACCACGACAACGCCAGAGACGAAGTTCGTCGCCGAGCCCGGCGCTCTCGACGCCAGCTTCACGGCCGTGATCGACGCGCCGCGCGAGACCGTGTTCCGCGCCTACGTCGAACCCGACCTCCTCGCCCGCTGGTGGGCGCCGCCGAAGTACGAGGTCGAGATCGAGGAGTACGACCCGGTCCCCGGCGGCAGCTGGCGGTTCCTCAACATCGACCCCGACGGCAACGAGTGGGCGTTCAGGGGCGTGATCCACGACGTCGTCCCGAACGAGCGCATCGTCCAGACCTTCGAGTTCGAGGGAATGCCGGGTCACGTCTGCCTTCAGACCGCCACCCTCGAGGACGCCGACCGCGGGACGAAGGTGACCCACCAGGCCGTCTTCCAGTCGGTCGCGGACCGCGACGGCATGAAGGAGTCGGGCATGGAGCAGCAGGCGCCAGTCGGCATGGCGCAGCTCGCCGAGGTGGTGGGGGGCCTTTGAGCGACGAGCCACCCGCGGCGACGGTGGAGATGAAGCTCGAGCTGGTGCCGGTGCCGGTCGCGGACGTGGACCGGGCGAAGGCCTTCTACGAGCAGGCCGGGTTCGATTTGAACGTCGACGTCGAGCCGCGGGAGGGCATGCGGGTCGTCCAGTTCACGCCGCCCGGCTCGGCCTGCTCGATCGTGCTCGGAACCGGCATGCCGGAGATCTCCGACATGGAGCCGGGGACGGTCAAGGGCCTCCATCTGGTGGTGACCGACATCAACCCAGGCGCGCGAAGCGCTCCTGAACCGCGGCATCGAGGTGGACGAGGTCACCGATTTCGGCGGCGTCAAGTACGCCTACTTCACCGACCCGGACAACAACTCCTGGCTGCTCCAGCAGTTCCCGCCCAAGTCGTAGCGATCTCCGTAGCGATCGCGGAGGGCAGATAGGTGGGCGCCCCGGATGGCGACGCCGCCAGAGGGACGTAGGCTCGGTAAATGAACGGCAAGTACATGAGCCTGACGAGCTTCAAGCGCGATGGAACGGGCGTCGCGACTCCCGTTTGGTTCGTCCAGGAGAACGGACGGCTCTTTGTCAAGACCGACGGAGGCTCCTACAAGGTCAAGCGGATCGCCCGCAATCCTTCGGTGACGGTCGCGGAGTGCACCGCGTCGGGTCGGCTTCGAGGCGAACCGATCCAGGCGCGCGCCGAGGTCCTTCCCCAAGGCGAAGCGCAGCGGATCGACGAGCTGATGGCACGCAAGTACCGGCTCGACCGGATCCTGATCCTCCCGCTCTATAACGCCGTGCAACGGCTTCGCGGCCGGCGCGCGGACGGCGAGGAAGCCGTCTTCCTGGCGATCACGCCGAAGTAGGGGCGCGGATCGTCCTACCCCTCTACTCCGTCGAGATGGACGGGTCGGCCTGGACCCTTTCGGGGATCAGCATCAGGAAGTGGTCGCGGGCGTTGGTGAACAGATCGGTGATCCGGTCGGCTTCCCCATCCTGGTCGGTGGCGCGCAGCTCGAGGGCGTAGTGGCCGAGGAGGTCCTCGAGGTCGAGGAGGCCCTCGGCGTCGAGCTCCTCGAGCTCGACCTTGGCGCCCTCGCCGAGGCGGCGCTCGATCGCCTCTCGGTCGAGGTTCCAATCGTCGTTGACGCGGACGTAGACGCGACCTCCGGTCATGCCCGCGCAGGCCCAGGGGCCGATGTCACCAAGGACCACCGCTCGGCCGGAGGTCATGTACTCGAAGGCGAACCCCTTGGCGTTGGCGCGGTCGACGATGCAGCCGCGCGAGTCATCCAGCGGCTCGGGGGGCTCGCCCGCGAGCACGACGTCTGCCCCGGAGAGCCGGATGCAGAAGCGGGAGTCGGCGGAGCCCTGCACGAAGAGTCGACCTCGCTGCGCTCCATAAGCAAACGACTTGCCGACGGAGCCGTTCACCCGATTGCCGTCGGCGTTCACGCCCTTCAGGATCGACACGGTGCCGCCGAGCATGGTCTTCCCCACCCCATCCTGGGCGCCGCCCTCGACGCGGACGGCAACACCCCACTCGTTGAAGGCGCCGAAGCCCTGGCCGGCGACCGAGCCGCCGTTGAAGGTGAGCTCGGCGAGGACGTCGTCGGAGCCCGGGGCGGCGCCCTCGTAGATCCGGGCGCGGGCCAGCGCGCCCGACAGCTCGGTGCCGAGGACCCGGTCATGCGCGTCGGTCGGGCGGGGAAACTCGGTCCGGACGGGGGTGCCCGAGCAGACCTCCTCCGCGTAGGCGGCGATTCGGGCCGAGGCCTCCTTCGCCGCCATCCGGATCGGCTTCGCTCGGACCAGGCCGGCCTCGGCGCGGGCCTCGACCAGCTCCTCCTCCTGCACGGGGAGGTCGATCGGCTCGAGGTCGAGGTACTCCTCCAGCGGCGTGATCAGCGGCGCCAGGTCGATCCTCTCCCGGTGTGAGACCTGCTCGAGCAGGTCGTAGCGGCCGATCAGGTCCTGGGCGCGGTCGTAGCCGAGCGAGGCCACGACCTCTTTCACCTCCTCGCCCATCTGCTGGAAGAACCGGGCGCAGCTCTCGGCGGCGGTGTCGATCGCCTGGGGGGTGAACTTCTTCAGCCCGTGCTCCTGGGCCTGCTCGAAGGTCTCGATCTGGGTGGCGATCCCGACGTGGCAGGTGTCGAGCTGGCAGCCGCGGCAGATCGTGCAGCCGAGGCTCACCATCGCCAGGGTGCCGAAGGCGACCCGGTTCGCCCCCATGCAGTGGAGCTTGACGACGTCGTGGGCATGGCGGTAGCCGCCGTCGGCCCAGATCTCGACCCGATTGCGGATCCCCGCCTCCATCAGCGCCCGATGGACCGCGCGGGTGCCGATGTCGGACGGCAGCCCGACGTGGCGGAGGGCGTGCTGGCGGGCGGCCCCGGTGCCGCCCTCAAACCCGCTCAGGGTGATGATGTCGGCGCCGGCCTTCGCGATCCCGAGGCCGATCGTGCCGACGTTGGGGACGACCGGCACCTTCACCGACACCCGCAGGTCGGGGTTGACGGTCTTGAGCTCGTCGATCAGCTCGGCGAGGTCCTCGATCGAGTAGAGGTCGTGGTTGTTCGAGGGTGAGATCAAATCGGTGCCGGGGGAGGCGTTCCGGGCGGCGGCCACCTTCTCGGACACCTTCTTCCCCGGGAGGTGCCCGCCCTCGCCGGGCTTCGCCCCCTGGCCGATCTTGATCTCGGCGACGTAGGAGCTGTTCAGCATCTCGGCCGAGACCCCGAAGCGGCCCGAGGCAACCTGCTGGCCGCGCCACTTGCGGTAGAGGCCGTACATGTCCGGGATCTCCCCGCCCTCGCCGTTGATGCAGAGGATGTTGATCGCCCTCGCCGCCTCGGCGTAGGCGCGAAAGGCGGGCTCGGACTGCGAGCCGAAGCTCATCGAGCTGATCACGATCGGGTAGTCGTGATGGCCGATCGAGGCGTCCACCTGGGCGGGGTCGACCGGGTCCCGGTCGGCCTCCTTGCGGAGCCCCATGATGTGGCGCATCGAGATCGGGGTGGTCGCCTCGAGCTCGCGGACCTTCCGCGAGTACTCGGCGAAGCTCGCGCTGCCGTTGGCCGCCGCGATCGCCGCCTTGTAGACCTTCGGATAGAAACGGGCCGTCTTCGCCGGCTTCGCCTCCGCGTCGTCGCCGCCAAGAATCCTGTGGCGCTCGTCGGCGTCGGCGTCGAGCTCGGCGAACCCGGTGCCGGCGTGCTCGGAGGCGGCGAACGCCTCGGTCTGGAAGATCTCGGCGAGCTCGGGCTTGATCCCGATCGAGGAGAACTGGCGCGCATAGCCGCGAACCTCGTGGATCCCGATCGTCGAGATCACCTTCTCGATCCCCTTCCGGAGCGCCGAGCAGAGGTGGTCGACGTCGGACTCGTACTCGTCGACGCAGATCACCTCGATCATCACGTAGGGGCAGACGCCGTTGGCGCCGAGCCCGAGGGCGAGGACGACGTCGTGGACGTTTCGGATCGCCGCCGAGCGCAGCACGATCGAGCACCGCCGGCGGAGGTTCTTCTCGCCCCACTCGACCCTGAACTGCTTCAGCGCCTGGTCGACCGCCGATGTCGCCAGGTGCGGGTCGACGTAGCGGCGATCGCCGTCGTACACCGTGCGGTCGGTGAGGACGATCAGCTGGGAGCCGTCGGAGGCGGCCTTCACAGCCTCCTGCTTGATCCGCTCGATCGCTCCCCGGGTGGTCTCGGACTCGAGCAGGGAGATGTCGATCGCCTTCGCGTCGCCGAACTCCTCCCACAGGTCCTCGAGCAGATAGGTGCCTTGCCGGTGGGCGATCCGCCGGTAGGCGGAGTCCGAGAGCGGGGCCAGATCGTGGTGGCCGCCGAGGAGCACCGGGAAGTCGGTCTCGATCAACCTCGTGTCGGTGGCCGGGTCGTCGAGAGGCGGGCGGCGGCCGAAGATCGCCCGGGTGGAGAAGTGCTCGATCTCGCGCTCGCGGTCGATCGCCGGGTTGGTGACGACGGCGACCGTCTCCTTGAAGTAGTCGGCGAGGTTCTGGCGCTCGGGCGAGAGCGCCGCCAGGGGGCCGTCGTAGCCGAGCGAGCCGATCGGCTCGGCGCCGGTGGAGGCCATCTGCTGGACGAGCTTGGCGTCGTCGCGTTGCCAGCCGAACCCGGCGAGAACCCGGTCCTCGACCTTGACCGGCTCCTCGGGGCCGGCGGCGGTGTAGCCGGGGACCTCGGCGCCCTCGAGCGGGCCGCCGGTGGCGAGGACGCGGTCGAAGGGCGCCACCTCCTCCGCTCCGGTCCGCTTGAGCCAGCGCTTACGAACCTCTATGAGCATCTGCTCATGCGGATGCAGAGTCGCGCGGCGCCTCTCGCGATCGATCATCACCATCAACTTCTCGCCGGGGGCGAGGGGCTGCGGCTCGCTGATCATGTCCGAGACCGAGACGACGCCGGGCTCGGAGCTGAAGACGAAGTCGATCGGGGTCTCGAGCGCCCACAGCGGCCGCAGACCGAGGGCGTCGGCCGAGAACACGCACTCGTCGCCGTGGCGGGCGATCAGCGCCACGGGCCCCTGAGCGTAGGGTCCCATCGCCTGGCGCAGGTACAGATAGAACGACTGGAGCTCCCGGGGGAGCTTCCGGACCTCGTCGACGATCGGCGGTACCACCGTCTCCATCGCCTCGGCGAGGCTGAGGGCGTAGCCGCGGGTAAGCATCTCGACCGTCCGGTTCAGGTCCTGGGAGTCGGAGCTCCCCGTCTGGATCGGGACGGCGAGCATGGTCGCCTCCTGGCGGAGCTGCTCGATCGTGTTGATCTCGCCGTTGTGGCCGAGGATCCCGAAGGGCTGGACCCGCTTGAACGAGGGCCAGGTGTTGGTCGAGTAGCGGTTGTGGCCGAAGCAGGCAATCGTCTCGAAGCGCTCGTCGGCGAGGTCGGGGTAGTAGGCGCCGAGCACCTTGGGCGCCCCCATCACCTTGTAGACGCAGGTGGAGCCGGAGAAGCTCGGAATATGGACGCCGAGCTCGTCCTCGAGCTCGACCATCAGCTCGAACAGGGTGCGGTCGCGGTTGGCGGGCTCGGGGACGAGGCCGGCGAGCTGCCAGAAGTGGGGCTCCTCCTCGCGGGCAGTAGGCCCGAGGGCGGCCGAGTCGACGGCGCCCACTCGCTCGGCGAGGATCCGGAAGCCGCCGTGGCCGAGGATCTCGCGGGTATCGTGGCGGACCTTGTCGAGGTCGGCGGAGCGCTCGACGAAGAGGTGGGCGACGGCAAACGCCTCGTCGAGGGCGAGGGCGGGGTTATGGCCGCCGGCGCGGATCTCCTCCGCCCAGATCCTGGTGGGGATGTCGACGAGCAGCCCGCACCCGTCCCCCTCCCCGTCGACGTTGCCGGCGCGATGGAGCATCGTCTGGAGCGAGTTGAGCGCGGCGATCACCGGCTCATGGCTGGGGGTGGCGTCCTTCCGGACCGAGGCGTAGATCGCGCATGCGTCGCGGTCCTCAACACTCGGCGGGGAGACCCGGGGGCGCCAGGGGAGCTCGGGCGAGTAGCGGTGCAGCATCGAGGGGGCGCGACCGGCGCTGCCCGCACTGCCAGTTGGGAACGAAATGCTCACCTGTACCTCCCGGTTTCCGCGCCTTCTTCGAGCGGGCGCGCGAGGGGGTTGGACCGACGGAGGCGTGATTATACGGGCGGGTCCGGCCGGGGCGGGCGGGTCCGGGCGGGGCGCTTGCGGCGGCGCGGCTCGGAACGAGCGCCCGCCGGCGCACTTGAAACCGATCGGGGGCCGGGCGCCCGGAGACGGCGTTGTCAGAGCGACCCGGCAGCCAGTCTGAGTATTATGAGTAAATCGGTAGACAAACTGTCCATAACCCAACAGCGAAGGAGCGAAACGTGGATCAGAACGACATGTCGACATTCCAGCCCCACCTCGAGGGCGGTCCCCGCGGGCTGCTGTTCGACCGGATCCGCGAGGTGATCGCAGAGCGGCGGTTCTGCGAGCTCGCGAGCGCCGTCGTCAGCCACCGCGAGCGAGCCGGAGCCCAGCCGTTCGCCGTTCGCCCCTATGACGCGGCCCTCTACCTGCGGCTGCGCCAGCTGCGCGGGGAGCTCTGAGACAGATGACCAACGGCGACCTCCGGGAACCTCCCAGCGACGAGCTACGGGTCGTCGGAGAGCAGCAATCCGCCCACCTCGACGAGCTCGAGCGGGCCGAGGCCGAGGAGATAGACCCCCGCCCCGCCGAGGAGCGCTACCGGGCCCTGGTGGAGGCGGTCAAGCGCCACGAGGCCGTCACCGCCAAGTCGGGGACCCCGCGACGCCCCCGCGACCACGAGCTCTACCGCCAGCTGAAGTCGCTCGAGGAGTTCTCCTGATCGACGGTCCCAGCCGCTGCTCCATCCAGGGACGGCGGTAGGCACACGCTACCCCCCCGCAGGGGCCGCGGCTCGCGCGCCGCGACGCTCGGCCACCCCGAGGAGCCACCGCCGCCACCGGTCCACTCCCTCACCGGTGCGGGCGCTCGTCAGCAGGTGTTGGGCCTCGGGGTTGACGGCGTCGAGATTGTGGAGGAAGCGATCGAGGTCGTAGTCGAGGTGCTCGAGCAGGTCGATCTTGTTGATCACGACCAACTCACAGGTCCGGAACATGAGCGGGTACTTGAGCGGCTTGTCCTCGCCCTCCGCGACGGAGGAGACCATCGCCCGCGCGTCCTCGCCGACCCGGAACTCGGCCGGGCAGACGAGGTTGCCGACGTTCTCGATCACCAGCAGGTCGATGTCGGCGAGGGGGAGCTCGGGCACGGCCGAGCGGACCATGTTCGCGTCGAGGTGGCACTCGCCGCCGAACCCGGGATCGGTGTTGAGCTGGGTGACCGGGACGTGAAGCGAGGCGAGCCGGTCGGCGTCCAGGCTGCCTTGGACGTCGCCCTCCAGCACGCCCACCCGGACGTCGCCGGTGTCCGCGAGGGCGCGCTCGAGCAGGGCGGTCTTCCCCGCCCCCGGGGCGCTCATCAGGTTGACCACCGCGACGGAGTGTCGGTCGAAGTCCCCACGGTTAGCCCGAGCGATCGTCTCGTTGGCGTCGAGCGCGTCCTCGGCGACCCTGACCCTGGTGCGATGCATCGCTCCTCCCCTCAGTCCCGGCGCCGCGCTGCGGCCCCCCACGCCCCGCCATCTTGAGCGGGATCGGGCTCCTCGTTCACCACCTCGATCGACTCGACCTCGAGCTCCTCGCCGCGCACAACCGAAGCTCCCCCCTGACGGCAGCACGGGCAGCGGAAGCTCGGGACGACCAGGGGGCCGCCCTCCTCCTCGGCGGGCGGGGGCGCGGGGTCCCACTCCTCGCCGCAGTCGCCGCAGCGCAGCAACGCCGACACCGGCTCCTGCTCGAGCCGGGCTCCGTCGCAGAGGGTGTCGCGGGTGACGATCGCGAAATAGAAGTCGAGCGAGCTCGGGACGACCTGACGGAGGGCGCCCACCCGCAGGTTCACCTGCATCACCTGCCTGCCGCCCGCGTGGCGGATGGCGGTGTCGGAGACGGCGCTCGCGATCGAGAACTCGTGCACGCCCTCCGTAGGATGGCGCAACGAGACGAACGCCGCGAGCGCGTGTCACCGGCGGGCATGGAGGAGGCGGACCGCGAGCTCGCGCGCCACCATCCCTGCCTCACCCTCGCGATTCAGGACCCTTAGCGCCGCCACCCCCCGGGCGCGGCAGGCGCCCTGGACGCGGTCGGCGGTGAGCTCGGCGACCCGGCGACCGTCTGTCAGGACCAGGCAGAAGTCGGCGGGGTTCAGCACGCCCCCAACCGCGATCCGGGTCAGCTCGGGACCCGCACCCAGGTCGGTGACGACGAAGTCGAACCGCTCGGCGATCAGCACGCCGGCGATCCCGCGAGCGACGGCGTCCCCGAGGGGGGTGACGCTGGGCGGCCCCGCCAGCAGCTGGAGCCCGTCGGCGACCTCGACGAGCTCCGGCTCGCGGACGAGCGCCAGCGTGCCCGGCGCCGGCCGGAGAGCGTCGGGCGCAAACCGCGGCAGCGCGATGGAGCTCAGTCCGAGCTCCTCCGCGAGGGTGGGGTTCGGGTCGCAGTCGACCGCCAGGACCGTGCGACCGCCCGCTGCGAGCTCACGGGCGAGGGCAGCCGAGATCGTCGTCTTGCCGACCCCGCCTTTGCCGGCGACCGTGACCTTCAGGTCGAGGCGGCCGTCGTTGGCCCGGCGGCCTTCCCGGACTTTGCGCGATCGCGGCGGAGGGCGACGAACTCCTCGTAGCGCCGGAGGAAGGAGTCGACGGGCTCCTGAGCCGCCGCCACCGCCGTCGCCCGGCGGTGAAGCTCCTCCATGCCGGCGCGGGTGATCTGGTAGATGCGGCGCTTCGGGCCGGCCTCGGAGGGCTCCCAGGCGGACCGCACCAGACCTTCGTCCTCGAGCTTCCGCAGGGTCCGGTAGAGGCCACCGGGATCCGAGCCGTCGAACCCGAGGGTGCGGGCGCGCTCGAGCAGGTCGTAGCCGTGGGCAGGATCTTCGCGGAGGAGGAGCAGGAGCGCCGGCCGCAGGAAGTCCTTCGGCAGCGCGGGCTGAACGAGATCAATGGGCATGGGCGTGAGAGGAGCGTTCCTCCAGGCAGCGGGCGGCCTCCTCGGGCGAGGAGTGGCACCAGCAATCGGCGTCGCACTCACCGTGGGTGGGGCGGGTCAGGTCCGCGAACTCGTCCGCGAACGACCGCTTTCCGCTCTCCTCACCCTGGGCGCTGAGCCGGAAGCGGCCCCGGTCGTGGATCAGGTAGCCCTCCTCGGCGAACCGGAGGAGGAAGGGACCGAGGATCTCGGCCGGCACCGAGAGGAAGGTGGCGAGCTCGGGCGCCGAGGAGCGCTCGGCGATCCCCTCGGACTGCATCCAGTACATCGCCTGGAGGACCTCGTCGCGGATGCGCAGCGCTTCGAGCTCACTCACCGCTTCGCCCCGATCCGTTCCCCGGAAGATGGCCGCGGACGTTCCCGGTGACCTCGCGCGCGATCGTGGCGATCGCGGCCACCGCGGCCGAGCCGGGCGCGAAGTCGAGCGGTGACGCTTCCGCCCGCTCGGCCTCCGGGAGGCTCTCGTCGAACGGCACGACCCCCGCGATCTCAAGGCCGTTCGATGCCGCGAACTGGCGCACCGCGTCGAGCTCGCTCTGATTGCGAACCTTGTTGGCGACGAGCAGGACCCGCTTCAGGCCGAGGCCACGGGCGAGCTCCGCCATCCGTCGCCCGGTCTCGAGCGACTTGAAGTAGGGCTCGACCACGGTCAGCATCACGTCGGCGTACTTGGCGGTGCCGCGGGTGAGGTGCTCGGGGGAGGCCTCGGTGTCGAGCACGGTGACGTCAGCATCGGCGTCCGAGGCGGATTCGATCAGCTCCCGGACGGTGGCGTGCATCCCGCAGTAGCAGCCGGTGCCGGCGTCCTCCTCGTGCGGATGCGCCATCACCAGCAGGGTGACGCCGTCGGGCCCCTCCACCGAGTGGGTCGAGCGGAGCTCGGCGAGCGACCGCTTCAGCTCGAGCCCACCGTCGTCGGTGCGCTCGAGCAGGCCACTCGGCAGAACCGGAAGATCGTTGATCCGCTCGGCGGGGATCCCGAGGGTCAGCGCCAGGTTGGGATTGGTGTCGCCGTCGATCGCCAGGACGGAGTTCCCCTCCCGGCCCAGCTGGCGCGCGACCGTTCCCGCGATCGAGGTCTTTCCGGAACCGCCTTTGCCGGCGATCGCGAGCTTCATGCCGTCACCGAGGATATCGGCCGCTGACGGCGCGGCGGCCGGCTCGAGCCCACCCCGGCGACGAGCTGTGCAAGGCCGACCACGGCGCGGGGATCGTGGCCGGGGATGAAGTCGTCGACGTGGGCGAGCGCGGCTCTCATCCCGATCGCGAGCGGCTGCTGGTCGATCGCAGCGGGCCTCGGATTGAGCCAGGCGAGTCGCCGCGCCTGGAGCCGCAGACGCTCGAGCTCGCGCACGAGCAGCTCGGGGTTGCCCCGGTCCCAACCGTCGCTGACGATCACCGCGATCGCGCCGCGAGCGAGGCCGAGCGGCGCGTAGGAGCGATTGAACTCCGCCAGGGAAGCGCCGATCCGGGTGCCCCCCGACCAGTCCTCGACCTCCGAGCGGGCCTGCTCGAGGGCGCGGCCGATGTCCCGGCCCGACAGGGCACCGGTGAGGCGGGTGAGGCGGGTGGCGAAGACGAACGCCTCCGCCCGGATCCCAGCTCGGACCGCGGCCCCCAGGGAGCAGAGGAGCGCCCGCGAGTAGCGCTCCATCGATCCCGAGACGTCGCATAGGAAGAGCAGCCGCCGGGGCCGGCGCGAGTGGGTTACGAAGGCGGGCCTGAGCGCCTCGCCGTCGGTGCGCAGCGAGCGGCCGACGGTGCGCCGGACGTCGAGGCGGCCGCCGCGCCGGCTCAGGGAGGGTCGGCGGCAGCGGCGCTCGGGCGCCCGGCGACGAAGCTCCTCGGCGAGGCCGCGGATCGCGCTCAGCTCATCGGGGCCGAAGCCGAGGTCCTCGCGCTTCGTCAGCACGTCCTCGGGGCTGTAGGCGGCGAGCACTCCTTGCCGGCGCCCGCGACCCGGCCTCCGGCCGGCCGAGCTGGGGATCTCCCGGGAGGCGCGGCTGGAGCCCCCTTCGAGGAGGCTCGACGAGCGGCCTTCGAGCCGGAACTGGGGAAGCGACTCGCCGCCGTGCTGGGGGCCGGGCATCCGCGGGTCGGTCTCGCCGTGCTGGACCTGGGTCCGGCCGGTGGCCTCCAGGGAGAGCCCCAGCCAGAAGCGCTCGAAGAGCCCGTCGAAGGCGTCGGCTTCCTCGGGGCCATGCAGGAAGCAGGCGCGCGCCGCCCAGTAGACCTGGCGGCGGCTGCGCAGGTCCACCTCGGCGAGGGCGCGGCAGAGGGCAAGCTCCTGGTCGATCGAAACACCCAAGCCCGCCCGGCGCGCAGCTCGCCCGAGGGCGACGACCGCCGCAACGACGGCGCCTTCCGGCGGCCAATCGAATCGGCTCCGCTTCCAGCGGGTGGCGGTCACGCCGCCTCCCCCGGGCGACGGAGCTCCTCGCCGGCCGCCCGAGCGGAGGCGCGCTCCAGCAGCGAGGCGACCCCCTGCTTGCGAACCAGCTCCTGGTCCTCGCGCCCCTTGAGCAGGGAGCCGAGGGCGCGCTCGGCGCCGCGCTCGTCCAACCCGTCCCCCAGCACGTGGACCGCCTGGGTCCAGTCGAGCGTCTCCCCCACCCCGGGCAGCCGGTAGAGATCGAGCCAGCGCAGCTGCTCGACGAAGGCGCAAGCCTGGCGCACGAGCTCCTCCGGGATCTCCGGCAGCCGGGTACGGACGATCTCAACCTCGCGCTCGAGGTCGGGGTGGTCGATCCAGTGGTAGAGGCACCGGCGCCTGAGGGCATCGTGAAGCTCGCGGGTTCGGTTCGAGGTGATGATCACCGTCGGCGGCCGCTCGGCCCGCACCACCCCCACCTCGGGGATCGTCACCTGGAAGTCGGAGAGAAACTCGAGCAGGAAGGCCTCGAACTCGTCGTCGGCGCGGTCGAGCTCGTCGATCAGGAGGACCGACCCCGGGGTGGCGAGCGCCTCCAGCAGCGGCCTGCGCAGCAGGAACTGCTCCGAGTAGAGCGGGTCGGCCTTCCCGGCGCGCAGGTGGAGAAGCTGGCGAGGGTAGTCCCAGTCGTAGAGGGCGTGGTGGACGTCAATGCCCTCGTAGCACTGAAGACGGAGCAGCGACACGCCGGTGGCACCTGCGAGGGCCTTCGCGAGCTCGGTCTTGCCCACCCCCGGCTCGCCCTCGACCAGCAGGGGGCGCCCGACGCGCAGGGCGAGGAAGATGACGGTGGCCAACCCCTCGTCGACCAGGTAGCGCTCGGCGACGAGGGCCCGCGTCAGCTCCTCGATCGTCTCGGGCGCCCTCGGCCCGTACTCAGAGCCACCCACGGACGGTCTCCTCCACCCTTCGGGCTGCCACCTCCAGCGCCCGCTCGACCTCGGGGGACAGCCGCGAGTCCAGCTCGTCCACCTCCGCGGGCTGGCAGCCGATGATCACCACCCGCTCCGGGAGCGCGCCCATCGACTTGGCCATCGTCAGGACGCGCTCGGGGTTGGCGAGGTGGACGTCGGCCACGTGCTCGGCGGCGGGCGGGACCTCGGGCCGGATCACGAACACCGTCCCGGCGGCGGCGGCGCGATCGACCGCGTCCACGAGCACCAGGCCGTCGCAGCCCGCGAGGAGCTCCTGGAGCAGTGCGACGCCGCCGATCCCGGTCTCCACCACCTCCACCTCAGGGGGGAGCCCCTCGAGCCTCGCCGCCAGCGCCGGCCCGAACCCGTCGTCCCGGCGCAGCACGTTGCCGACGCAGCCCACCAGGATGCGCGGCCGGCGCCTCCGGGGCCGAAGCGCGTAGGGGCACTGGGCGTAGGCCTCGCTCACGCTACGTTCACCGCCACCTGGAGCTCGCCGTCGCGCACCGCGATCGGCACCGGGGCGAGCCCCCGCTCTCCCCGGTGGTCGATCCGGGTGCCCGAGCGGGCGTCGTAGGCACAGTTGTGCCACGGGCAGACGAGGACACCATCGGGGGTTAGCCTGCCGCCCTCCAGGGTCATCCCGTCGACCGGGCAGGCGTTGCGAAAGGCGTAGACCTCGCCGTCGACGTTGGCCATCAACACGTCGACGCCGGCAACCTCGGTCGAGCTCAGCTCGCCGGCCCCGGGGGCGTCGACGGGGTCCACGTGGGCGAACTCGGGCCGGCGCGCGTTCTCGATCTGGAGCAGCTGCGCGGCCGGCTCCGCCTCCTCGGCCTCCACCTCGAGGAAGCCCGGGTAGTGCTCGCGAAGCGCCGTCTCGATCCCCCGCTTGAGCGTCATCGCGGAGGCGGCGCAGCCGCTGCACGCCCCGCTCATCCGCAGTCGAACCACCCCATCCTCGACCGAGACCAACTCGACCGCGCCGCCGTGCGAGTGGACGTAGGGGCGCACCTGGTCGAGCGCCTCCTCCACCAACAGCTCGTCGTCCACCGGCGCGAGGTCGTACATCTGCAGCAGCGCCTGCGCGATCGGGTGGTCGAGCTCGCCGGCGGCGATCCGCTCGAGCGCCGGGCGGTGGATGGCGTCGACCAGCTGGAGCAGCAGCAGCGCCCGCTCGTCGCCCTCCGCCTCGAGGGTGGCGATGAGGGCGTCGAGCTCGGCTACGGCTTTGTCAAAGTCCATACCGCCTCCTCGACCTCCTGGAGCCTCGACTCGATCACCGGGCTGAAGCCCTCGCCCCACCCTTCGTCCGCCGGCTCGACCTCGACCACCCTGGTGTCCTCCGGAAGCCCGCCGAGCGCGGTGCAGACGATCAGCAGGTTGTCCACCGAGATTACTCCCGTCACCGCCTCGCTAATCCGGTCCTGGATGCGCTCGGTCGAGGGAAGGCGCCGGTCCCATCGATAGATGTCGATGGTGCCGGGGGCCCGTCCCGCTCGGCTCACCGCGGCCGCCAGGACCATCCGGTCGTAGGGCTCGCGCTCGATCAGGTTCTGGTGCAGGCCGACGGGGTGGTAGGAGAGGTCCTCGACCTCGATCCCATCGCCGGCCCGCTCGGCGAGGGTGTCCGCGAGGTGGGGCCCGAGCGACCCGTCACGCAGGTTGCGATAGCCGACGCCTCCTACGAGAACCCGCATGGCGATCGCCTCAGTGGTCGTGCTCGTCCTCGACCCCGCAGGCGCAGGTGACCACCTCGCGGGAGATGACCCGGTCCTCGGTATGGATGTGGGTGGTGCACGGCATGCAGGGATCGAAGCTGCGGATCGTCCGCAGGATGTCGATTCCCTTGTAGTCCTCGGGCTTCTCGAAGTTCTCGAGCAGCGGGGTGGCGTGGACCGCCTCCTCGTAGGGGCCGGGGTTGCCGAACGGGTCCTTGGGCGAGGCCATCCAGGTCGAAGGGGTGAGGATCTGGTAATTCTGGAGCGCGCCTTCGTCCATCACCAGGTGGTGGGTGAGGAACCCGCGCCCAGCGCCCCAGAAGCCCGCCCCGATCCGGAAGTCTTTCGGCACCTTGTAGGGCGTGGAGACCGCGGTCTCTCCCTTGCGCATCATGTCGAGGCCGATCAGCAGGTTCTCATAGGCGATCAGCGCCGTGTAGAGGATCGCGTGGGCGCGGGCCCGGTTGCGCTCGAAGGCGCCCCAGCTCTCGCCGGGAACCCCCCACTCGATCACCCGACCGGGCAGGGCGCCGCCCGGAACGTCCAGCCTCAGGCTGTGGCCCGTCGGCTCGATGTACCGAAGGTGGGTGTAATCCCCGGCGAGCGCGTTCGCCCACATCCGCGAGTAGGGTCCGGTCTCCATCGCAACCCGGTCCCAGCGGGGCGCCGTGGACCAGGAGTACTTGTCCTTCCAGCTCGTCGCCTGCGGCCTGGGGATCGTCTCCTTGTTCCAGGGGTGATTCGGGGAGAGCGGGTTGCCGTTCGGGTCCTGCTTGAACTTGTAGGCGCCGTTGCCCTCCCCGTTCGAGGTCCAGTCCTCGTAGAAGGAGTGCTCGACGAACTCCTCGATCCCCATGTTGAGCGCGGTCATGCCGGTTGTGGCGAGCTCCCCTTCGCGGATCACCGCCGGCGGGGACCAGCGCTTGCGCCCCCAGTCGTCGACGTTGGCGAAGGTGGCGTCGTAGGCGTAGGGGTCGTCCCACTGGCCCGGCTCGATCAGGTTCGCCGGCCGGCGGCCGACCTCGCGGTACTGCGGGTTGACCTCATAGAAGAACTCGACCAGGTCGTTCCAGATCGCCACCACCTTCTGGCCGTAGTCGAAGAACCTGGCGATCCGCAGGTGGATCTCGTTCATGTCGGAGATGTCGATCGTGGCGCTGATCCCACCCGGCACCACCGTCTGCGGGTGCGGGTACTTTCCGCCGATCAGGACGTAGGCCTCGCGGGCGACGCGGGTCATGTGCAGGGCCTCGAGGTAGAGCTTGCCCGTGAGCGGGGTCATGTCGGACATGATCTCGGCGATCGTCGAGCGGCCGTGAACGGCCTTGGATGGGGCTGCGGCGCCTTCGGCCTGGGTCCAGATCTCGGGGTTGGTCTCGCGCACGGCCGGCTCTGAGAAGTCGGGACCGGCGAGCAGGAACAGGTGCAGGGGGTGGTCGTAGAGGTACTCGAGCGAGAGCAGCAGGTTCCGCGCCACCGTGCCCAGCGGTGGCGGGGCGATTCCGAACGCCATCTCGAGCGCAAGCGCCGAGCAGGTCGAGTGGACGCCGCCGCAGACGCCGCAGGCCCGGCTCGAGATGAAGATCGCGTCGCGCGGGTCGCGGCCCTTGAGGATCACCTCGTAGCCGCGGAACAGGGTGGCCATCGAATCGGTCTCCAGCACCTGGCGGCTCTCGAGGTCGACCACGGTGTGGAAGGCGAGGGCGCCGGCAACGCGAGTGACGGGGTCGAAGTCGACCTGGCGGATGTGGCCGTTCCGCTCCAGCAGGCGCTCGAGCTTCGCGGGGTCGTCCTCGAGCGGCGTCACCTCCTGGACCTCGTAGGAGTAAGGGTCGGCGACCCCCTCCTTGAGGCGCGCGTTCCCATCCTCATCGAACTCGACCGGCAGGTTCTTGAAGCACATGGCGCTAGCGGCCCTCCTCTTCCTCGGGCCCAGCCTCGGGCTCGGCTTCGATCTGGGTGGCGGCGTCGCCCCCGGCCTCCGGCGGCGCATAGCCGGAGATCGACTCGGGGACCGACTCGTCGGGACCGGCGTGCGGGCCCGCGCGGGAGTAGATGTCCATGCTGCGCGGGAGCGGCTGCTCGTGGTTGCGCTTGGCCTGGTCGACCGAGCCGCGGTACTGGAGCTTGTTGTAGAAGAACGACTCGAGCCTGGCGGCGAGGGTGGGCGGGCGGCTCTCGCCCGAGTAGGCGCTGGGGACGGAGCCGACGTTGTCCCAGAGGGGCTCGCGGTTTCGGCTGCGCATGCTGACCCGCCGCAGGCGACGGATGTGAGTGCCGTAGGTGTGCGCCATCGTCGTCGACAGACGCGAACCCGGCGGCCTCTTGTAGAAGGGCGAGAACTTGTCGGGGAAGCCGGGCATGGTGCAGCCGATGCAAGCCCCGCCGGCGACCATGCAGCCGCCCATGTGGTTGATCGCCCCGCGCTCGGTGATGTTGCACTGGACCACCGGTCCCCAACAGCCGATCTCGACCAGGCACTCGTTGTCGCCCGCCTGCGTGGCGAAGACCCCCTCCTCGTAGTAGCCGGCGCGGGGACAGTGGCGGTGGACGGTCTGTTCGAACTGCCACGCCGGCCGCCCGAGCTCGTCGAGCTCGGGCAGCGGGCCGATCCCCTGCAGGAACATCAGGACGGCGGCGACCGTCTCGGTGAAGTTGTCGCCGATCGGGGAACAGCCGGGGACGTTGACAACCGGCACGCCCAGCGCCGAGCGGTAGTCCTTGCCGAGGAAGTCCATCAGGCTCATCGAGCCGGTGACGTTGCCCGCAGCGGCCGGGACCCCGCCCCAGGTCGCGCAGGTGCCGATCGCGATCGAGGCCGCGGCGCCGGGAGCGAGCCGCTTCAGCCAGCCGGTCATCCGGTTGGGCTGGTCGGTCTCGGAGTCGGGATCGAAGCCCCCGGCCCCCATCGCCGAGTAGTAGCCCTGGTCCTCGGGAAGCGCCTGGTCGTCCGGCACCGATCCCTCGAGCACGACCACGTAGGGGGCCCCGAGCTTGCCCTCGGCGGCGTCCCGCAGGGGTCGGACGAACTCGGCCCCGGCGGAAATCGAGAGCACCGGGTGGTGAAGGACCACCTTCGGCATCCCCGGGATCGTTCCGGCGAGCAGGTCCTCGACCGATGGTGCGGTGGCGCCGGTGACGGCGATCGAGCAGCCGTCACAGCTCATCCCGGCGAGCCAGAAGACGTGGACCTCGGTGAGCGGGCCCTCGTCGCTCCCCCCGAGGCCGCCGATCCCACGGGTGGCCGTCTCGCCGAAGATCGCCCCGGCGTGCGGCACCTTCTGCAGCTTCGGCGCTCCGGTCTTCTTACTCCCGGTCGTGGGAGCCCCGTCTGCGCTTGTCGCTTCCAGCGTCTCTCCTCATTGGTCGCCGGGCTAGATGTATCGTACATCTACCGGAAAGAGGCGATCGTGGCCGGGCCTCCCACCTGAGCCGCGTGGTCGAGGAGAGTCGTGAAGAGCTTCCGATGCACCGACGCCGGGGTTCCCTGCAGGGCGAAGGTGACCGGCGAGAGCAAGCAGGAGGTGCTGCGGAAGGCGGTGGAGCACGCCAATGAGAAGCACGGCGTCGACCTCACCGAGGCCGAGACCCTCGCCCGTTACGCGTACACCCTGATCCGCGACGAGCACGAGGCCGAGCCCGAGACGGTGGGGGCGTAGCGGTGTCCCTCGCCCTCTCGACCTGGTGGTACGTCGGCTGGGTCGTCGGGGCGGTGGTGGTGCTGATCGCCGCCACCCTCCTGCTCGCGATCATCTTCCTCGCCCGGCGGATCGCCCGCCAGGCCGATGAGATCACGGCGGCGCTCGACGGTGCCCGCCGGAACACCGACCCGCTCTGGGGCGTGAAGGAGATCAACATCAACATCGACCGGATCAACAGGGGCCTGGCCGCTGCCCGAAAAGCGCTCGCCGAATGATCCCCCTCGCGATCAGCACCGGGATCGCCGTCCTGGCCTTGATCGGGCTGGTCCTCGGACTGGCCGTGTTGCTGCTGGTCCTGGCGCTTTTCAACCGCGTCGTCCGGCCCGCGATCGAGATCGACCGCTACGCGAGCGACATCCTGGCCGGGGGCGTGGGGATCGCCAAGGGAGTGGACGGGGTCGACGAGCTGGCGACGACGCGCGACCTGGTCACCTCGATCCCCCCGCTTGCGGTCGCCTACCTCGAGATCGTGAAGAAGGAGCTTTGATGCCGATCGCCCTCTCCAGCGCGGTCGAGACGGCCTGGTGGGTGTCTCTCGGGGTCGGCTTGGTGGTCGCGCTCGTGGTCTGGTTCCTGCTCGAGTGGCTGCGGCGGACCGTGAACGAGGTCGACCGCGCCGTGGACGACGTCTGGGTGATGGGGAAGAGGGTGGCGCAGAACACGGCCACCACGCACATGCTCGGCGGCACCAAGGAGCTCGGGGTGGAGCTGCTCGAAGAGGTGAAGCGGCACGGCGAGATGGCTGAGAAGAGGAGGAGTGGATGAGAACGCTGCTGATCGTGCTGACCTTGGCCGAGCTCGCGATTCTGGTCGTCGTCCTCGCGGTCTACCTGATCGCGATCGCGGCCACGCTTCGCCACATCTCCCACACCCTCGGTCTGGTGACCTTCGGGGTGCGGGCGATCGAGAAGCAGACCGAGCCGATCGGGCCGGTTGCCGCTGACATCAACGGGGCGCTGGAGGAGGTCGCGGACGCACTCGAGCAGGTCACCGGCGGCGCCGAGACCGAGAGGGCGAAGACGGAGACCTGACCATGCGGACAGCGCCGCGGCGGCTGGCGGAGCGGCGCCGCTTTCGGATCCGGGGGGTCGTCCAGGGCGTCGGGTTCCGGCCCTTCGTCCATCGCCTTGCCCGGGAGCGGAACCTCGCCGGATTCGTCCTCAACGACGGCCACGGCGTCGTGATCGAGGCCGAGGGTGCGCCGCCGGAGCTCGACAGCCTCGCCTCGGCCCTCGAGCTCGAGGCTCCCGCGGCGGCGCGGGTGGAGGAGGTCGAGGTCGAATCGCTGGACCCGACCGGCGAGGCGGGCTTTCGAATCGCGCCCAGCGCCGGCGGAGCGAGGGGGGCGCTGGTCCCGGCCGACATCGCCACCTGCGAGGACTGCCTGCGGGAGCTGTTCGACCCTGCGGACCGCCGCCACCGGTATCCGTTCATCAACTGCACCCAGTGCGGTCCCCGGTTCACGATCGTGCGCGCGGTCCCCTACGACCGGCCGAATACGACGATGGCGGCCTTCGGGATGTGCGCCGCGTGCCGGGCGGAGTACGAGGATCCGAGGGACCGTCGCTTCCATGCCGAGCCGATCGCCTGCGCTGACTGCGGACCTCGGCTCTCGATGCCCCTCGAGGAAGCGGTCTCCGTCCTGCGGGACGGTCGCATTCTCGCTGTCAAGGGCCTGGGCGGCTACCACCTCGCCTGCGACGCGCGGAGCGAGGACGCGGTGGCGCGACTGCGCGAGCGAAAGAACCGCGAGGAGAAGCCGCTCGCGGTGATGTCGGCGGACCCGGGCGAGCTCGCTGAGCTCGAGCCGGCGGAGGAGGAGCTGCTCCGCTCCCGTGCGCGGCCGATCGTGCTCGCCCGGCGCCGGCCGGAGGCGACGCTCGCGACATTGGTGGCGCCGGGCTCGCCGTGGGTGGGGCTGCTGCTTCCCTATACGCCCCTGCACCACCTGCTGATGGCGGACTTCGGCGGGCCCCTGGTGATGACCAGCGGCAACCGCTCCGACGAGCCGATCGCGTTCGAGGACGTCGACGCGCGGCGCCGGCTCGGTGACATCGCCGACGCGTTCCTCTCCCACAACCGGCCGATCCATCGCCGGTGCGAGGACTCGGTGCTGCGGGCGCGCTTCCCGATCCGCCGCTCGCGCGGGCTCGTTCCGGGCACCATCCCCCTCCCCGTGCCAGCTCGCCGGCCGATCGTCGCGGCGGGGGCGGAGCTGAAGAGCACCTTCTGCGTCGCCCGCGGCGGGCACGCCTTCCTCTCTCCCCATCTCGGAGACCTGGACTCGGAGGCGGCGCACCGCGCCTTCCGCACCGACCTCGCCCTGTACCTGGAGATGCTCGGGGTCGAGCCGGCCGTCGTCGCACACGATCTTCACCCCGACTACCTCTCGACGCGATGGGCGTTGGAGCAGGATGCCGAGCTGATCGGCGTCCAGCACCATCACGCTCACGCCGCCGCCTGCCTGGCCGAGCACGGCACCGACGGCCCCGCCCTGGCGCTGGTCTTCGACGGAACCGGCCACGGCACCGACGGCACGAGCTGGGGCGGTGAGCTCCTCCGTTGCGACCTCGCGGGCTTCGAGCGGGTGGCCCACCTCGACCCGGTGCCGCTCCCGGGGGGCGATGCCGCCGTCCGCGAGCCCTGGCGGACCGCCGCCGCCTACCTGGAGCGCGCCGGAAGGCCGGTCCCGTTCGAGCGCTGGAGCCAGGTGCGCGAGAGCCTCAAGGTGAACGCGCCCCTCTCCTCGGGAATGGGGCGGCTCTTCGACGCGGTCGCCGCCCTCCTGCAGGTGCGAGAGCGGATCAGCTACGAGGGACAGGCGGCGGTCGAGCTCGAGCAACTCGCCGCCGGCACCCAGGCGGAGCCCTACCCCTGCCGGGTCGAGAACGGCGTCATCCGTGGCGCCGACCTGGTCGCCGCCTGCCACGACGACCTCCGGGCCGGCCGCCCCCGCGCGGAGATCGCGGCCGCCTTCCACGGGGGCGTGGCGGCCGCCGCGGCGGCGGCGTGTGAGGACGCCGCCGAGCCGCGCACGGTGGTCCTGACGGGGGGCAGCTTCCAGAACCTGAGACTGCTTGCGAGCACGCGCGCCCGACTCGCTAAGTTGGGCTTTCGGGTGCTCGAGCACCGCCTTGTGCCGCCCAACGACGGCGGCATCAGCTACGGACAGGCCGCGGTCGCGGCCAGGAGGAGCGAGAAAGAATGTGCCTAGGGATTCCGGGGCAGATCGTCGAGATCGTCGACACCGAGCACCACATCGCCAAGGCGGAGGTGTCCGGTGTGCGCCGCAACGTCAACATCGGGCTCCTGGCCGTGGGCGATGACGCGGCCGGGGTCGGCGACTGGGTGCTGATCCACGTCGGCTTCGCGATGTCGAAGATCGACGAGGAGGAGGCTCGCCAGACGCTCGAGTTCCTGGAGACGCTCGGCGCCCCATACGAGCAGGAGCTCGCCGAGCTGAAGGGGAGCGGGATCGAGTGAGGGGCGCGGCGCCCACCCGCCCCGCGCTCGCGGAGCGAATCGCCGAGCGCGAGCGCGTCGTCCGTGAGTTCTTCGAGGGCGAGCGGGCCCGGCTCGCGCGCGCCTGCCACTCGATGGCTCGCTCCTTCGCCCGGGGCGGGACCCTGATCCCCTACGGAACCGGGGCGGCCGCCACCGACGCCGCCCACGCCGCGGTCGAGTTCATGCACCCGGTGATCGTCGGGAAGCGCGCCCTGCCCGCTCTTGCGCCCACCAACGACGTCACCGGCGCGGCCACCCTCGCCCGGGTGGCGCGTCCCGACGACATCGCCCTGGCCATCTCGCACCGCTCCGGCGACCCGGAGCTCGGGGACTTCCTCGCCGAGGCGAGGCGGCGTGGGCTGCTGGCGATCTCGATGGGGGGCCCGGGAGCCGTTCTCGAGGGCGAGCACTCCTTCGTGGTGCCGAGCGAGGATCCGGCGATCGTCCAGGAGACCCAGGAGACCGGGTACCACGTCCTCTGGGAGCTGGTCCACGTCTTCTTCGAGCATCCGGGGCTGCTCGACGACGCTTGCATCACCTGCGGCGACGTCGCCGTGACCGCGACGGTGGTCTCGGTCGCGGGCCCGAGCGCGGTGATCGAGAAGGCCGGCGCCCGCGAGGAGATCGCGATCGACCTGGTGGAGGACGTCGCCGTCGGCGACGAGCTGCTCTGCCACGCGGGGGTGGCGCTTGAGAAGGTCGCCGGGGGCGGCGACGACCCGGACAAGGCGGACCGATCGGACCCGACCTCCTTCCTCTACCCGTTCCTCGAGCGCGAGGAGACCGACCTCGACTCGGTGCTCGCCGACGTCGAGTCCTCCACGCTGCAGAAGGCCGAGGACGTGATCGCGCTGCGCGCCTCGATCGACACCAGCGCGGTCGCCGCCTGCGCGGCGGCGATCCGGGAGCGGCTCGAGCGCGGCGGGCACCTGATCGCCTTCGGCAACGGCGGCTCGGCCACCGACGCCCAGGACCTCGCGGCCGACGCCCTCGCTCGCGCCTGGCCCGCCACCTCGCTCACCAACGACTCGGCCACCGTCACCGCCGTCGCCAACGACGTCGGCTTCGACAAGGTCTTCTCCCGCCAACTGATCGCCCTCGGCCGCGCCCACGACGTCGCGGTGGCGATCTCGACCAGCGGCAACTCGCCGAACCTGGTGGCGGGCCTCGAGGAGGCCCACCGCCGCCACATGCTGACCTTGGGCATCGCCGGCTACGACGGCGGCCGGCTCGCCGCGCTCGACTGGCTCGACCACCTGTTCGTGGTCCCCAGCGACTACATCCCGCGGATCCAGGAGGCGCAGGCGACGATCTATCACCTCTTGCTCGACGAGATCGGGGGACGACCGCGATGACCGGGAGATCGAACGGCGGGATGCGCTTCGTCGACGAGTACCGCTCCCGGGAGGTCGCCGTGCGGCTCGCCGAGCGAATCGCCGAGATGGTCGAGCCGGGCCGGCGATACAAGCTGATGGAGGTCTGCGGCGGGCACACCCACGCGATCTACAAGCACGGGGTCGAGGACCTGCTGCCGGACGAGGTGGAGCTGATCCACGGCCCGGGGTGCCCGGTGTGCGTGATCCCGATGGGCCGGCAGGACGACGCGATCGCGATCGCGGAGCGCCCAGAGGTGATCTTCACCACCTTCGGCGACATGATGCGGGTACCCAGCAGCCGGGGGTCGCTGCTCGACGCGAAGGCGCGGGGCGCCGACATCCGGATGGTGTACTCGCCGCTCGACGCGCTCAAGGTCGCCCGCGAGAACCCCGACCGCGAGGTCGTCTTCTTCGCGATCGGCTTCGAGACGACCACCCCATCCACCGCCCTCACCCTGCTCCGCGCGCGCAAGGAGGGGATCCGCAACTTTTCGCTCTTCTGCAATCACGTCACGATCATCCCCGCGATCCGGGCGATCCTCGACTCGCCCGATCTGCGACTGGACGGCTTCATCGGCCCCGGCCACGTCTCCACCGTGATCGGCATCCGCCCCTACTCCTTCATCGCCCGCGACTACCGCAAGCCCGTGGTCGTCTCGGGCTTCGAGCCGCTGGACGTGCTGCAGGGCGTGTACATGATCCTGAGACAGTTGGGCGAGGGCCGAAGCGAGGTCGAGAACCAGTACAGCCGCGTGGTCCGCCCCGGGGGCAACCCGGCCGCGCTCAGGGCGATCGCCGAGACGATGGAGCTCCGGACCACCTTCGAGTGGCGGGGGCTCGGCTTCATCTCCCAGAGCGCCCTGAAGCTGCGGCCCGAGTTCGCGTTGTGGGACGCCGAGGTCCGCTACGAGCTCCCCGGCGTCCGGGTGGCGGATCCGAAGGCGTGTCAGTGCGGGGAGGTGCTCAAAGGCGTGATCAAGCCGTGGGAGTGCAAGGTGTTCGGAACCGCCTGCACCCCGGACCATCCGATCGGAACCTGCATGGTCTCGAGCGAGGGCGCCTGCGCCGCCTACTACAACTACGGGCGCCACGCGGGTCGCCGCCGGCGCGAGCCCGCGCCCGCGGCCTGATGGCGGTGGAGGACGCGGGGTCCCCGTCCCGCTCCGAGGAGGAGGTCCTCGACGCGATCGAGGCGCGGCGCCGGCGACCGCGGCGGAAGCTGCTCGACAAGCAGATCACCCTCTCCCACGGCGCGGGCGGGAAGTCGAGCCACGATCTGATCGAGGCCCTGTTCCTGAAGGAGCTCCGAAACCCGCTGCTGGAGCCGCTCGGCGACAGCGCCCTGCTGCCGGCCGACGGCGATGGCCGCCGGCTCGCCTTCACCACCGACTCGTTCGTGGTTCGCCCGCTGTTCTTCCCGGGGGGCGACATCGGCGAGCTTGCGGTGAACGGGACCGTCAACGACCTGGCGGTGGCGGGCGCCCGTCCGCTGGCCCTGTCGGCGGGCTTCATCGTCGAGGAGGGGCTGCCGGTCGCCGACCTCGAGCGGATCGTCGCCTCGATGGGCGCCGCCGCCCGCGCCGCCGGGGTCGAGGTCGCCACCGGCGACACCAAGGTGGTGGAGCGCGGCAAGGCCGACGGGCTCTACATCAACACGGCCGGTGTCGGCGTGGTCGAGCGTGACCTCGAGCTCTCCCCCACCTCGATCGAGCCCGGCGACCGGGTGCTGGTCTCCGGCCCGGTCGGCGACCACGGGATGGCGATCATGGTCGCCCGCGGCGAGCTCGCCCTCGAGGTCGATCTGGAATCCGACACCGCCCCCCTGTACGAGCTCGTCGTCTCCCTGCTCGACGCCGCCGGAGAAGGCCTGCGTTGGATGAGGGACCCCACCCGCGGCGGCCTCGCGACCGTGCTCGCCGAGCTCGCCCTCGCGGCGGAGCTGGGGATCTCGATCGACGAGGCGGCGGTGCCGGTCCGTCCCGAGGTGAACGGCGCCTGCGAGATCCTCGGCATCGACCCGCTCTACGTCGCCAACGAGGGGAAGCTGGTGGCGGTCGTCGCCGCGGGCGCGGCCGAAGCTGCGCGGGATGCGCTGCAGGCGCATCCGCTCGGGGCGGAGGCGGCGATCGTCGCCGAGATCATCCCCGAACCGCCGGGGCTGGTGCTGCTCGAGACCTCGTTCGGAGGCTCGCGGGTGGTCGACATGCTGGCGGGCGATCCCCTGCCGAGGATCTGCTGACATGGCCGGGCCCCAGTTCTGCCCCTGGTGCGGGACGCCGATTGGCTACGAGGAGCACGGCCACGAGCCTCGCTACCAGGCCCTGGCCGAGCAGGCGAAGGCCGCCGGAAGGGAGCCGCCGCCGCTGCCGGAGCGAATCGAGGAGATCCTCTCGGGCGAGTCCTACGCCGGGGTCTGCCCCGGGTGCCGGCGGATCAACCACGTCGTCTCTCACCGCTCCCCCGAGGCGTGAGCGCCGAGAGCGCTGAGGGCGGGCCGGCGCGCGGCCGGATGGCGGTCCAGCAGGAGCTGGTCCGTGAGCACCTGGTCGCGCCTCTGCACGCCCGCGCGATGGCCCTGATGAAGGAGCTCGACGCGGAGGCGCTCGAGCGGGGCTGGGAGGAGGCGCGGCGGGCGCTTGCACCAGAGGTCGGCAGCGACGAGGAGGGCAAGCGGCTCGCCAGGGACCTCGCGCGCGCCGGCTATGCCGCCCGCGAGGCCGAGCTCGAGATGCTCGAGCCCGCCCGGGCCGGTGCCGGCTGGCTCGCGGAGCAAATCACCGCCCGGGTCGAGAACGGTGAGGACGGGGCGGCGGCCCGACGAAGCGCCTGCATCGAGCTCGCCCTCACCGAGCCCGATGAGCGCGCCTCCCCCAGCAGCGGGGCGGCGAGCTGGCGGGTGCCGGGTCCCGGCGGCCACGTGCGCCACCTGCTGGCGCTGGACGCCGCTGACGAGCTGGTCGGCGAGGGCGGCGGTCCGCCCCGCGGCCTCGACCGCCGCCGCGACGTGAAGCGCTGCTGGCTCTACGGATTCCTGGTCCGGGCCGCCGAGGCGGACTCGGCCTGAGCCTGCCCGGAAGGCGGCGCGAGTCCGGCCCCGTCGAGCGAGAGCTGGGCCAGGAGGCTGCGGGCCATCTCGGTGGCGAGGATCTCCTGTAGCTCCGACTCGAGTGGATCCGGGCCCGGCGGCGCCGGCGAGCGGATCGCCGCCCTGGGGTCGGGCCCGGTGTTGAGGATGTAGATCACGAACGCGGTCAGGGCGGTGCCGAGCACGAAGATCAGCGCCGCAAGGCCGAGGGCGAGGTTGGGCACCTCGGCGGGCCCGATCCGGGTGCTGTCGCCCAGCAAACTCGAGGCGTGATCGAGGACGGACGCCCGAGCGCGCTCGCTGCGCTTGCCCGAGGCTGACGCCCCGGCTCTGGCGGTCTCGGCCGCCGCGCTCGCCGGCGCGGAGGCGTTAGTCGCGCCGTAGGTGGCGTCGGCAGTGTCTGCGGTGTTGTGCCCGCCGGCAGCGCCCGTTGAGGCGCTCGATGCGATGGTGGGCGTGTGGAGGTGGAGCGCTCGGGTGGCCGCGCTGGCGCCCGAGGTCGGGCCAGCCGTGGGGCCGGGCCCGCCGGTCGGCGGCGGGGGCGAGGCGGGCGGCGCCGAGGGTGGCACGTAGGTCACGGTGCTAGGAGGCGGTTGGAAGGTGCCTGGATCTTCGGCCGACGGCGGATGAGTGATCAGCGCCGAAACAGTGAGCTTCTGCTCGCTGTTGCCAAGGTCGGGCATCGTAAAGCTGTCCCAGGCGCTTCCATTCGGAGTGGCCTTCCCCTCTTCCTTCTGTCCGTTAAAGGTCACCGAATAGGTCGCGCCTGGAGTCATGTTCCCGATCGACCACCCGATCGTGCCGCCGGCTCCTGCGGAGGGCGTGACCGCGATCCCTTCGACGTTGCAGGCGGCTGCCTGCGACGGCAGCATGGCGAAAGCCAGCGCCAGGAAAAATCCAACGCAAACCCTCAGCCTCATCCTCCGTCTCCTCAGCCGCTCGAAGGCGCTAGGTGGCTGGACCATACAGCAGCGCCCCAGCACCCTCAAACCGGCCGATCAGCGTCGCCGCTTCTTGACGACCACCTTCTGTGGGTTGGAGATGGCGGCGTCGCAGGCAGCGCTCGCCGCCACCTTCGCCCGGTAGACGAAGGTCTTCCTTTCCCTGACCCGTTTGACGAACAGACCGGAGCCGTTCGAGGTGACGGTGGCGATCGTCGCGTACGCGAAGCCTCCCGGCCGGCGCCTCTGGACGGTCACCGACTGGCCGGGCTCGCAATCCGCGTCGTTGGCGAACGCCTCGATCAGGCCCTTGACCGCGAACGCCTTCCCCTTCCGGACCGAGCCCGGGGCGTCGATCTCCAGCGAGCGCCCCGCCTGGCTGGTGGGCCCGCCCGGAGGCGCCGGTGAATTGTCGCTTCGGAAGATGTAGACGCGGCCGGCGTTGGCGCACGGGGGCACGTCGCACGGCGGGCTCGAAGTGGTCAGGTCGTACAGACCCGCTCCGACGACGAAGTCGAGGAAGCCGTCCCCGTTCAGGTCCCCGAGCGGGGCGAGGGCGGTCCCGAAGCCGAGGCCGGGTTGCTGGTCGGGGGCCGGGATCGTCTGCAGGTCGACCTCGTGGATCGGATCGACGATGTGGACGTCGTTGATCACATCCGGGTTGGTCCCCGGGTTGTGGGGACCGTAGGCCCCGATCAGGAGCTCGTTCTGGGTGGGCGCGGTGTTGTCGCCGAACACGTTTCCGATCCCCGCCGATGAGGTCCCGAAGTCCTCGCTCGGGTGGGGGGTCGGGTCGGTCAGGGTGGCGAAGCTGATCGAGTTCGGGCTGCCGGGCTGCTTGAAGGCGCCGTTGAGGGCGTAGCCCTTGCCCCCGCCCGTGAACGGATTGTTCTGGCGCATCGCCGCCTGGTAGATGTCGGGCGCGGTCGACTGTCCGAGGTCGCCGGGCGCGGGCTGGTTGTAGTTCGAGAACGCGAACAGCGAGGCCGGCTGCGGCTCCGGGTGGTGGTAGGTGTAGAGCACCGAGCCGTTGGAGCCGTCCAGCAGGAGACCGACGCCGACGTCGAACATGCCGAAGTCGTCGGTCCGATGCGAGGAGAGCAGGATGTCCGGCTTCCCGTCCGGGGTCCCGGTGCTGCTGGCGTTGACGCAGGGGTCGCCGCCCAGGGCGGGGTCGCCGTTCGGGTCGACCGGCACCGCGAGCCCGCATCGCCCGACGTCGCCGATCGGCTCGATCGAGTAGCCGAGGTTCTCCCGGTTGGTGTTGACCGACGTATTGGGGTCATCCGGCTGGGCGGCCGGGTTCTTGACCGTGTACATGGGCGTGTCGAGGATTTCGCTCGGGTTGCTGCCGGCAACGTCGGCGCCGCTGAACATGTACGAGCGCCCGGCCTGGAGGCAGTTGGCGCTGGGGCCGGCCGCTGCGCAGGGGGAGGCCGGATTGGCGGTCGCCCCGGTCTCGTAGTAGTCGGAGGCGCTGACGATGAAGTCCGGGAACCCATCGCTGTTGACGTCGCCGTTCTGCACCGCCGCCGGCGAGGAGTCGCAGGCGCCGACACCCTTGCCGTTGCCGGCGCAGGGCGGCCGACCAGCGGGGTTGAGGATCGTGCGGCCGAAGGCCGGCTTCTGGGGGCCGGCGGCGACGTGGAGCTGGTCGCTCAGATCCTGGACCGGCATCTGGACCTTCTTCAGGATCGCGCCGGTGGCGCCGTCCACGACGTACGCCCGGCCGGCGTCGACCAGGGTCGCCGGATTGTTCGAGTTGGCGGGGTCGTCAAAGGTGACGTCGACCCCCAGCGCGGTGACCAGGAGGTCGGGGACGCCGTCGGTGGGACCGACCGCGAGGTTCGGGCACACCACCCCCGTGGTTCCGCCTGGGCAGCTCCCGAGGTCGGGAATGCTTCCCACGTAGCTGCCGAAGCTCGAGGCGGTGCCGGTGCCGCCCGGGTCCGGCGAGGTGATGGTTCGGATCGGGAGGCCGTCCGCCCCGCTGATCAGGAAGATGTTTCCGGGGCCGCCGCCGTGCTCGTCCGTCCCGACGATGAAGTCCTGCTTGCCGTCGCCGTTGACGTCGCCGGCACCAGTCAGCCCGATCCCGAAGTCACCGCCGATGACCGCGCTCGGGTTGGCGGTGAGGTTGGGCGTGTCGACCGCCTGGACCTGATAGGTCCGCGGCAGCGTCAGCGTCGCCGCCGACGCGAAGCCGGCGATCGCTGCTGAGCCGACGAGCGCGAGCGCCATCGCCGCGCCCAACCCCTTGAACCTGCTGACCCGACCGAGCTTGGACACAGCGCCCACCTCCCGCCGCCGGCTCGGTGGCCTGCGGCTATATGTCTCCTCCAGAGATGTTGACCCGAGCCAATCAGATCGGCGTCCGCCGAGTAAGTGCGCCGAACATCGAGCAGCCGCCATCGGCCGGGCGGCGCTAGGCCCAGGAGAGGGGCTCGTAGCCGGTGTCGCCCGGGACCCCGATCAGGAGCGCGCGGATCGTCCCGTCCGAGTGGTTTCTCACCCCCCGTTTGACCTCGGGCGAGTAGCGGATGAAGGTGCCGGCCGGGGCGGGGATCTCCTCGTCGCCGGCGATGAAGGTGCCCTCGCCCTCGAGGATCGCGTAGACCTCCTCCTGGCCGCTCTGGCTCTCGTCGTGCTCGGGGATCTGGCCGCCGGGTTCGATGTCGACGACGTTGAAGCCGAACGCGTTTGCGCCCAGGGTCTTGCGAGCGAGGCGCCAGGTGGCCCCGCCCGAGCCCTCCATCTCCTCGAAGTCGTCGATCCGCTTGACCGTGTAGCCGTCAGCCATCTATCTCCCCTTCCGCTCGAAGTACCGCCGGCGAACATATCCCACATATGCTTCGCCCATGGGGAGCGACGTGGCGGCCACCCTCGAGCGGCTGATCGGCCGCTACAACGACGCCTGGAACTCGCACGACCTCGACGCGATCATGGCGATGCACGCCCCCGACATGGTGTTCGCCAACCACACCGCCGGGGAATCGGCGAGCGGCGAGGAGGTCCGCGGCCACATCGGCTCGATCTTCGAGACTTGGCCCGACATCCACTTCGAGACCAATCGCCTCTACGTCCGCGACGGCGTCGTCACCCAGGAGTGGACCGCGACGGCGACCCACGCCAACCGGATGAGGAGGGGCGACCTCGTCGCCGAGCCGACCGGAAGGAAGGTCACCTGGGACGGCGTCGACGTGATCCCCTGCGAGGACGGCCTGATCAAGCGCAAGGACGTCTACTCGGACTCGGTCTCGATCCTCCGCCAGGTCGGGCTGCTCGACTAGCGGAAGCGGCGACGCAGCGCCGACCCCCCGACCAAGAGGGCGGCGAGGAGGAGGGCGCCGGCGGCGATCAGGGAAGCCTCCTCGCGGTCGGGCTCGGACATGACCGCGTCGCGGCTGCGGTAGCTCATCACCGAGGTGGCCGAGCGGGCCGACATCAGGGAGCCGATCGAGGCGAAGGAGGCAACGGAGAAGGCGGAGGCGCCCGATCCGGCCGAGCCGATCGAGAGGATCGAGCCGACCGAGCCGATCGAGAGGATCGAGCCGACCGAGCCGATCGACAGGATCGAGCCCTTACTTCCGATCGACAGGATCGAGTCCTCCGACCAGAGCGAGGCGGTGGAGGTGTCCTCCCTCACGTCACAGCTCCGGGACGTCGGCGCCGGACGGGGAGAAGGGGACCCGGTGAACATCGGCCCAGTCGGCGGCGCGCGCCTTCACCTTGCTCATCACCTCGCCGGTGCTCTGCCAGAAAGTCCAGACGAGGACGGTGGGGCCGGCGCCGGAGATGGTGGCGCCGATCGCGCCCATCCGCGGCGCCTCGGTGACCAGCTCCATGGAGCGAGGGTAGAGCTTGGCGCGATGGGGCTGGTGGAGGCGGTCGGCGAGGCCGCGCGCGATCAGGGTGAGGTCCGAGCGCTGGATCCCGGCGACCAGCTGGGAGGCGGCAGCGACGTTTGCGACCGCGTCCTCGAACGGGACCTCGGCCGGGAGCGCCTCGCGGGCCTCGGTGGTGGGGACCTGCTGGCCGTCGGGGACGACGACCACCGCCTCGACGCCCTGGGGCGGTTCGAGGCGGGTGGCGTTGACGATCCCGTTGTCCCGCGAGCAGATCACGAACCCGCCGTGGAGGGCGGCGGCGACGTTGTCGGGGTGGCCCTCGATCTCGGCCGCGTGGGCGAGAAGGTCGCCGGGCTCCATCGCGAGCTCGTAGAGGTGGTCGGCGGCGAGGAGGCCGGCGATGATCGCCGCCGCGCTCGAGCCGAGCCCGGCGACGAGGGGGATCTCGCTGCGGATCCGAAAGCTGATCCCGTCGGCCGGGCGAAGCCACTCGAACGACCGCACGCACAGGTTGGAGCGGTCGGTGGGAACGTCGAGGCCCTTGGCCTCGACCGAGAAGGTGCCGGTCTCCTCCACCTCGAGCTCGAGGTAGAGCGAGAGGGCGGCGGCGAGGACGTCGAACCCCGGCCCGAGGTTGGCCGATGAGGCGGGGACACGGACGAGGCGACGCCGCGAGGTCACGCCGACACCCCGCTCATCGCCTCCACTTGATCGTGCAGCCGACGGGGTCGGTCCGCGGCGGCTCCGGGTGACGGCCGGCGAGGACGGCGTCGAGCGCGCCGCGGAGCCATACCGCGCCCTGGGCCGGGTCCTCGTAGTCGGGGTCGGGGGCGCCCTCGTACCGGAGCCGCAGCTCGCCGTCGAGGACAAACACGTGCGGGGTGCGCTCGGCTCCCCAGGCGCGGGCAATCTTCTGGCTCTCGTCGTAAAGGTAGGGATGGGGCCAATCGCCCTCGCGCTCGACCCGCTCGACCATCGCCTCGAAGGAGTCGGCCGGGTAGCGCTCGGGATCGTTCGAGTTGATCGCGAGGACCCGCACCCCGCGGTCGGCGTAGTCGCGAGCGACCGCGAGCATCCGCTCGTGCCAGGCGAGGGCGTAGGGGCAGTGGTTGCAGGTCCAGTAGACGACGGTGGCGGGCGCGCCGTCCTCCTGGAGCGCATAGCTGCCGCCGTCGGTCCCGGGCAGCTCGAAGCCCGGGGCCCTGTCGCCGATCTCGATCGCCATCGCGTCGCTCCTTTCGTGGCCCCCGCCCTGCTCAGCCGAGCGCCGCCCGGAGGGCGTCGCGGAGGTCGTCGTTGTCGGGCAGCGGCGAGACCGTCCCGTCGCGGCGGTGATAGACGCGACAGCTCAGACCGACGGGCTCATCCCGGGCGGGTGGCTGGATGTCCTCACCGTTGATCCGGATCGTCGGCGAGCCGACGAAGCTGCGGCACTCCGCGTCTGCGTCGGTATCGATCTCCGTCACCTCGATCCGGTCCGGGTCGAGGCCGCACTGCTTCATCGCGGCCCTGAGCTGGGATAGCGCCCGCTCCCAGGAGGGGCACCCCTCCCACCAGAGGAGCTCGACCTTCGGCTCAGCCGCCGACTTGAACAGCCCCACTGTCGGTCTCCCGTTCTTCTGTTGGTGCCTCGGTCGGGCCTCGGTGACGAGTCGCGCCGCACTCTACTGCGATTGCGGTTGGTTTCAGGTCATTATGGGGCCGCGGGAGCTCCCGGTCGCCGCCCACTGAAACCCGGTTGTTCAGCACCTAGCCAAACACCGCCCGCTCGACCGCCTCGATCTCGGCGGCGCAGCCGATCACCTGGGGGGCCTTGCCGAGGGCGGTGTCGGGGTCCTTGAGGCCGTGGCCGGTGAGGACACAGACCACCGACCGCGGGGTCTCCATCCCGTCGGCGACCGGAAGGCCGTGGGCGAGCAGGCCCGCGACCGAGGCGGCGGACGCCGGCTCACAGAAGACGCCCTCGGTCGAGGCGACCAGGCGATAGGCGTCGAGGATCTGCTCGTCGGTGACCGCTGCCACCCGACCGCGGGAGGCGGTGAGGGCGCCCATCGCCTCCTCCCAGCGCGCGGGGTTGCCGATCCGGATCGCCGAGGCGATCGTCTCGGGGCGCTCGATCGGGTGGCCCTTTACCAGGGGGGCGGCGCCGGCGGCCTGGAAGCCGTAGAGGATCGGCGAGGCGCCCCGCTCCTGGAAGCCCATCCAATAGGCGGTGATGTTGCCGGCGTTACCGATCGGGATCGCGAGGGCGTCGGGGGGGTCCCCTAGCTCGTCGCAAAGCTCGAAGGCGCCCGTCTTCTGGCCCTGGATCCGGTAGGGGTTGACCGAGTTCACCAGCTCGATCGGGTGGCGCTCGGACAGCTCGCGAACGATCCCCAGGGCCTGGTCGAAGTTGCCCTCGATTGCGATCACCCTGGCGCCGTGGATCAGCGCCTGAGCGAGCTTGCCGATCGCGATCTTCCCCTCGGGGACGATCACCGCGCCGCGCATCCCTGCTCGGGCGGCGTAGGCGGCGGCGCTGGCGGCGGTGTTTCCGGTGGAAGCGCAGATCACCGCCTCCGCCCCGCTCCCCTTCGCCCGCGACACCGCCACGGTCATCCCCCGGTCCTTGAAGCTGCCGGTGGGATTCACCCCCTCGAGCTTCAGATAGACCTCGGCGCCGACCCGGTCCGACAGCCGCGGGGCGTGCACGAGCGGGGTCGAGCCCTCGTTCAGGCTCACCACGGGATCCCCCTCCTCTAGCGGCAGGTCCCGCCGGTAGCGCTCGATCAGGGCCGGGGGCATCGCTAGGTGAACTCTTCTTCGATCACCCGGATGGCGCGGGGCGGCGAGCGAAGGAACTTGAGCTTGGCGATCTTCTTCAGAGCTGTGTCAAAGCGCTTCTCGCTGACCGGGTGCATGACCATGATCAGCTGGGCGTCGTCGCCCATCCCGCGCTGGACGACGCTCCGCACCGAGACCAGGTTGTCGCCCAGGATCTCCGCGATCTGCGCGAGCACGCCGGGGCGGTCCTCGACCTCGAGGTGCAGGTAGAAGGCCATCTCGACGTCCTTGGCGATCTTCAGCCTCGAGTTCTGCTCGAACAGCGGCGAGCCGCCGGCGATCACCGAGACGACGTCGCCGAGGACCGCCGAGGCGGTCTCCGGCCCGCCCGCCCCAGGTCCAGACATCGTGATCTCCGTGATCGTCGGGGCCTCGACCATGACGGCATTGAACGGGCCGGAGATCGGCGCCAGCGGATGCCCCGGGTACAGAAAGCAGGGGAAGACGCGGACGCTGATCTGATCGTCGCCCAGCCGCTCGGCCACCCCGAGGAGCTTGAGCGAGAGGCCCAGCTCCTTCGCGTAGGCGAGATCGTCGGGCATGATGTGCTCGATTCCCTCGTACGGGACCTGGTCCAGCCGGACGGGGGCGCCGAAGGCGAGCCGGGCGAGGATCGCCATCTTCGCCGCGGCGTCCGCGCCGCCGACGTCGTCGGATGGGTCAGCCTCGGCGTAGCCAAGGTCCTGGGCCCGCTTCAGGGCCTCCTCGAAGGACAGCCCGCCGCGAGCCATCTCCGTGAGGATGTAGTTGGTGGTGCCGTTGACGATCCCGAAGACCTTCTCGATCGGGATCGCGCCCAAGCTCTCCTGCACCACCCGGATCACCGGGATCGCCCCCGCAACCGCGGCCTCGAACCGCAGCTGCGCCCCGCCCTCCCGCGCGGCCGCCACCAGGTCCTCGCCGTGCAGGGCGATCAGCTGCTTGTTGGCGGTCACCACGTGGCGGCCCTCTCGGAGCGCCGTGGTCACGTAGTCCAGGGCGGGATCGATGCCGCCTATGAGCTCGACGATGACGTCGCTGGCGGCCAGGATCTCGTCGAAATCCCCCTGTCTTCGGCTGAGCACGCCGCTCACGTGTGGACGGCGGCCGGAGACCTCGGCGACCATCTCCGCTCGCTCCTCCAGGAGATCGCGGAAGGCCGCGCCGACGGTTCCCTTGCCGAGGATGCCGACGCGGACCGGCGCTCCCTTCTTGGGGTCGCTCGTGGCGCCATCACGAGGCGCGCTGGTGCCCTTCGCCCCGGTGGCCATCACGTGTCGCGGGCGAGCAGGTCGTCCCAGGTCTCGCGCCGGAGCACCACCCTGGCTTCGCCGTCGCGGCAGAAGATCACCGGCGGACGGGGGACGCCGTTGTAGTTGTTGGCGAGGGCGTGCCCGTAGGCGCCGGTCGCCGGGGTGACGAGGACGTCGCCGATCGCGGGGGCCGCGAGCTCGGCGTCCCGGACCAGCACGTCGCCCGATTCGCAATGCATGCCGGCAACCGTCGCCATCGTGTCCGGCATGTCGCCGGCGCGGTCGGCGATCACCGCCTCGTAGCGGGAGCCGTAGAGCATCGGTCGCAGGTTGTCGGACATCCCGCCGTCGACGGCAACGTAGGTCCGTACCCCTGGGATCTCCTTGACGGTCCCCACGCGGTAAGCGGTGATGCCGGCGTTCCCCACCAGCGAACGGCCCGGCTCGATCAGGATCCTGGGAACCGGGTCGAACACGCGGTGGACGCCGCGGACCTTGACGTCGACGTAGTCCTCGATCGAGGGCGGCTCGTCCTCCTCGGTGTACGCGATCCCGAGCCCGCCGCCGACGTTCAGGTACTCGAGGTCGAGATCGAGGGAGCGGGTGAAGTCACCGAGGACCCCGATCGCCTTCGCGTAGGGCTCGAGCTCGAAGATCTGCGAGCCGATGTGGGCGTGGAGGCCGACCAGCTCGAGTCGGTCTGAGCGCCGCACCCGCTTCACCGCCCGCTCGGCGAGCCCGTCCTCGAGCCCGAAGCCGAACTTGGAATCGAGCTGGCCCGTCTGCACGTAGGTGTGGGTCGAGGCCTTGATCCCGGGCGTGATCCTGATCAACGCCCTTTGCCGCTGGGATCGGTCCAGCAGCCGCTCGGCGCGTTCGATCTCGTCGAAGGAGTCGAGGATCAGGTGGCCGACGCCGGCCTCGAACGCGTAGCGGAGCTCGGTGGCGCCCTTGTTGTTGCCGTGCATGTGGATCCGAGCCGGGTCGACGCCCGCCGCCAGCGCCATATGTAGCTCGCCCCCGGAGGCGACGTCGACCGACAGCCCCTCCTCGCGGCACAGCCGGTAGGCGGCGGTGACGGGGAAGGCCTTGCTCGCGTAGATCACCTCGAACGCGTCGGTGCGCTCGCCGAACGCGCGCAGGTACTCGCGCGCCCGCCAGCGGAAGTCGTCCTCCGCGTAGATGTAGGCCGGGGTGCCGAATTCTCGGGCGAGCTCGACCACATCGCAGCCGCCGACCTCGAGATGATCGGCCTCGTTGACGCGCGAGCCGCGCGGATAGACCGGAGACGCGGAGATCGGATCGACCGCCGCGACCTGCCCCTGGTTGTCGGGATTCGCGGTCATCGGGGCGCCCATTTTGCCCGTTCCCCGCCCACGCGCGTGACGGCGCCATCCCGCTGGACGAGAATCCCGGCTCGAGCCCGGCTTTGGGGGCCGCAACCCTCCGGACCGGGGTGCCGCTGACCGTTCCCGCAGCTCAGCCGTTCACAGCCTGGCCACCGGGCAATGAGGCCGATCGTCGACCTCGTTGCAGCCTCTCAGCCGGCGCTCCCCTGGCCCTGGCCGGGACAGCTCCCGCTCTCGTCTCCGCCCCCGTTGCCGGTGTCGCCCCCGTTGCCGGTGTCGCCCCCGTTCCCGGTCTCGCTCCCGTTCCCGGTCTCGCCCCCGTTGCCGGTCTCGCTCCCGTTCCCGGTTTCGCCGTTCCCGCCGCCGTTGCCGGTCCCGCCATTCCCGTCTCCGTTGCCGTGTCCGCCGCCGTTCCCGGTGTCGCCGCCGTTCCCGCTGCCGCCGCCGTTCCCGGTGCCGCCACCGTTCCCGGTTCCGCCGCCGTTGCCAGGGCCGCCGTTCCCGTCTCCGTTCCCATTTCCATGCCCGTCGCCGTTTCCGTTGCCGTTTCCGTCCCCGTTCCCGTTCCCGTTCCCGTTCCCGTTTCCGTTGCCGTTCCCGTTGCCGTTCCCCTTGTTGCTGCCCCTGTTCCCACCGCCCCCGCCGCCGGTGTCGCCC
>JBKPIY010000081.1:0-25406 GCA_046730475.1 Actinomycetota bacterium | reverse complement strand
GGGCGCGTGTTTGCGCAGAAGGTCGACGGCAGCCAGTGTCTCCAATGTCGGGACGTCACCGCAGCACGCCATCACGACATCCGGCTCCGCTCCATGGTCGCTGCTCGCCCACTCCCAGATCCCGAGGCCGCTGGTGCAGTGCTCGACGGCCTCCTCCATCGTCAGGTAGTCGAGCGCCGGCTGCTTTCCGGCGACGATCACGTTCACGTAGTGGCGGCTGCGCAGGCAGTGATCGGCGACCGAGAGCAGGCAGTTGGCGTCCGGCGGCAGGTAGACGCGGATGATCTCCGCCTTCTTGTTGACGACGTGGTCAATGAAGCCGGGATCCTGGTGGGAGAACCCGTTGTGGTCCTGGCGCCAGACGTGCGAGGTGAGCAGATAGTTGAGGGAGGCGATCGGCCGCCGCCACGGGATCCCCCGGGTGACCTTGAGCCACTTGGCGTGCTGGTTGAACATCGAGTCGATGATGTGGATGAAGGCCTCGTAGCAGTTGAAGAGCCCGTGGCGCCCGGTAAGCAGGTAGCCCTCGAGCCAGCCCTGGCACATGTGCTCGCTCAGCACCTCCATCACCCGCCCGTCGTGGGAGATGTGCTCGTCGGTGGGCAGGATCTCGGCCTCCCAGTCGCGGTCCGTGGCCTCGAAGACGGCGCCGAGCCGGTTGGAGGCGGTCTCGTCGGGGCCGAAGAGCCGGAAGCGATCCGGGTTCGACCGGGTCACCTCACGCAGATAGCCGCCGAGCACCGCCGTCGCCTCGCTGAACGTCTTCGCCGCCTCGGGCACGTCGACGGCGAAGCCGCGGAAGTCCGGCAGCTCGAGGTTGCGAAGCAGAAGGCCACCGTTGGCGTGTGGGTTGGCGCCCATCCGCTCGTCGCCGGTCGGCGCGAGCTCGGCGAGCTCGGGGCGCAGCGCCCCGCTCGCCTCGAAGAGCTCCTCGGGCCGGTAGCTCCGCATCCAGCTCTCCAGCTGGGCCAGGTGCTCGGGCCTCTCGCGAACCTCGGCCAGCGGGACCTGATGCGCCCGCCAGGTCCCCTCGACCGGAAGGCCGTCGACCTCCTCGGGGCCGGTCCACCCCTTCGGCGTCCGCAGCACGATCATCGGCCACCGCGGTCGCTGGTCGGCGTCCGTCTTCCGCGCCCCCGCCTGGATCCGGCGGATCTCCGCAACCGCCTCGTCGAGCGTCGCCGCCATCAGCTGGTGCATCTCCGCCGGGTCGGAGCCCTCGACGAAGCGCGGCTCGTGCCCGTAGCCGCGTAGCAGGTCGGCGAGCTCGCCCTCGGGGATGCGGGCGAGGACGGTCGGGTTGGCGATCTTGTAGCCGTTGAGATGAAGGACCGGCAGCACCGCGCCGTCGCGGGCCGGGTTGAGGAACTTGTTCGAGTGCCAGCTGGTGGCGAGGGCGCCGGTCTCGGACTCGCCGTCGCCGACGACGCAGCAGACGAGGAGGTCGGGGTTGTCGAAGGCGGCGCCGTAGGCGTGGGCCAGCGAGTAGCCGAGCTCGCCCCCCTCGTGGATCGAGCCGGGGGTCTCGGGCGCGACGTGGCTGGGGATCCCGCCCGGGAAGGAGAACTGCCGAAACAGCCGCCGCAGTCCCTCCTCATCGTGGCCGATGTTCGGATAGATCTCGGTGTAGGTCTCCTCCAGGTAGGTGTTGGCCACCAGCCCCGGCCCTCCGTGCCCGGGCCCGGTGACGAAGATCGCGTTCAGGTCGTGGGCCTTGATCGCGCGGTTCATGTGCGCGTAGATGAAATTCAGCCCCGGGGTGGTGCCCCAGTGGCCCAGCAGGCGGGGCTTGATGTGCTCGGCCCGCAGGGCCTCGCGCAGGAGGGGGTTGGCGAGCAGGTAGATCTGGCCGACCGAGAGGTAGTTGGCGGCGCGCCAGTAGGCGTCGATCAGCGAGAGCTCCCGCTCGGGGAGAACGACGCGCTGGGGGGTCTCGGTCTGTGGCATGGTCGCGACGGGCTGCTCTCTCCCCGCGCCCCCCATGCTTGCAAGGCGCCGAAGATTGTGGTGGTTTCGCGGAGCCGGATACGTGGCCCCCACGGATGCGCAAATGCCCCGCGCGAGGCACGATGCAAGCCGGCGGCAACCGAAGGGACGCCATGCGTGAGCAGCCGACGATCGAGGAGCCGGTGCCGGTCCTCGGCCGCGCCGACTTCGTCGGCGACTCGCTCGGCCTCTCCCGCCAGGCGGCGGCGACCGTGGAAGCTGCGGGCGGTTGGGCCGCCGACTGAGACGAAAGCGCGATCCTGTGGGCGCTGTGTCCCAGGCGAGATTCGGAAGCATTCGCTCCCGCGCCACCGCCCTCGGCGTCTCCGAGCCGCGAGCCCTGGTCGGGCTGATCCTCTTTGCCCTCGCCCTTGGGGGCGCCCTCCACATCTTCGTGCCGGGCGATGCGGGCGATCTGGTCTGGGCGGCGGCGATCGCCCTGGCGCTTGTTCCGCTCACCTGGTCTGTGGCGCGGAGCCTTGCCCGCGGCGACGTCGGGGTCGACGCGATCGCCCTGGTGGCGATGGCCGGGGCCCTGGCCCTCGGCGAGTATCTGGCCGGCGCGGTGATCGCGCTGATGCTGAGCGGCGGGAACGCGCTCGAGGCGGCGGCGGGACGGCGCGCCCGGCGAGAGCTGACGGCGCTTCTTCAGCGTGCACCGCGGATCGCCCACCGCCGCCGCGGCGACAAGCTCGAGGAGGTTGGCGTCGATCAGGTTCGAGTGGGCGACCGGATCCTGGTGCGCGCGGGCGAGGTCGTGCCGGTCGACGGCGCCGTGCAAAGCGAGGGCGCGGTGGTCGACGAATCGACCCTCACCGGGGAGCCGCTGCCCGTCTCGCGCCCGCGCGGCACGACGGTGTCGAGCGGGACCGTCAACGCGGGCGACGCGTTCGATCTCCGCGCCACCCGCACCTCGGCCGAGAGCGCCTATGCCGGCATCGTCCGGCTTGTGCGGGAGGCGGAGCACCAGCGGGCGCCGTTCGTTCGGATGGCCGACCGCTACGCGGCGATCCTCTTGCCGGTCACGCTGCTCGTGGCCGGAACCGCCTGGGCGCTGAGCGGCGATCCCGTCCGTGCGCTCGCCGTGCTCGTCGTCGCAACGCCCTGTCCCCTGATCCTCGCCGCACCGGTGGCGTTGATCTCCGGGGTGTCGCGCGCGGCTCGACGCGGGGTGATCGCGAAAGGGGGCGGGACGATCGAAAAGCTGGGACGCGCTCGGACCGTCCTCTTCGACAAGACGGGAACCCTGACCCATGGTCGCCCCGAGATCGAGGCGGTGAGCAGCGCCGACGGCCTGGCGCCTGAGCTGCTCCTGAAGCTCGCCGCATCGGTCGACCAGCTTTCACCGCACGTCCTGGCCGAGGCGCTCGTGCATGGAGCCGAGGCGCGCGGAATCGAGCTCGTCTTTCCCGAGGAGGTGGTCGAGCAGCCCGGCCAGGGGATCGAAGGCGTGGTCGACGGGCACCGGGTGGCGGTGGGGAGCGGCGAGTGGCTGCGACTGCGCGGCTACTCCGACATCGCAAGAGGGGCACGGCAATTCGACGATTCGATCGAGCCTGGCTGGGCGAGGGTGCTGATCGGGGTCGATGGCGAGCTCGCGGGTGCGGTGCTGATGGCGGACCGGTTGCGCGATGACGCCGGCGAGCTGACCGCCGCGCTCCGAGCTGCGGGGATCGAGCACCTCGCGCTCGTCACCGGGGACCAGAGGGCCGTCGGCGAGGCGGTCGGCGGGATGGTGGGGGTCGACGAGGTCTACGCCGAGCGGTCGCCCGAGGACAAGATCGACGTCGTCCGACAGGCTCGCGAGCGGTTCGATTCCGGCGCCGTGGTGATGGTGGGCGACGGCGTGAACGACGCTCCCGCCCTGGCGCTCGCGGACGTCGGGATCGCGATGGGGGGCGTCGGCGCGACCGTCTCCTCCGAGACCGCGGATGCGGTGATCGCCATCGATCGCGTAGATCGCGTGGTCGATGCGGTCCGGATCGGCCGGCGCTCCCTGGCGATCGCCCGGCAGAGCGTCCTCGCCGGGCTCGGCCTGAGCTTCGCTGCGATGGGCTTTGCCGCCTGGGGCTACATCCCGCCCGTCGCAGGCGCGTTGCTCCAAGAAGGGATTGACGTCGCGGTGATCCTGAACGCGCTTCGTGCCCTGCGGGGGTAGCCCGCCGGGCCCTTCGGGCGGATCGGTTGGGGGGGTGACTCAGACGCTCGGCGGGGACCCGGCAGCGATCCCCTCGCAGAAGGCTCGCAGGGCCGCTGCGAACGCCGGGCTCGAAGGACACGTCTCCGCGCAGATCACCGTCGAGGCGTCAGGGAAAGCGCTGACGATGTCCTCGAATCCCTCGTCGGTGCGGCCGAGGCAACCGTCGTGCTTCGCCAGCAGCAGGGGGAGATCGAGCGCGGCGAGCCGATCACCGATCGGCTCCGGCTCTCGGCCGAGCGCCTCGATGGTCGCGGCCGCCAGCTCCATATCCGGAAACCGACCGATCATCTGCTCGGCTGTTTCCTCACTGATTCCGCCCCGGGTCATCTGGGCTCGGCGCGCTCGGCCTCCGCTGGCCCCGGCTCCGCGTGGACGTCAGCGTTCGGCATCGCGCTGCGTGGCGAACATTCCGATGGCGGCCGTCATCACGCCTATCATCAGCGCGACGTGGTCGAGGTGGCCCTTCACGCCACCAAGTCTGGTCTCGATCCGACCGCAAGACAACGAGCCAAGTCCACGAATGGCATCCGTGCAAAGCACCGAGCCCCTCCGGTAACGGGGCCCGATGTAGAGGAGCTCGGCGGTCCCTAGATTCATCCCCAAGATGCGCGCGCCCACGCTCCCCCCGATGCTGACGACCGCCGCGATCACTGTCGCTGTGGCCCTGATCGGGTCAGGCTCAGCGCTCGCCCAAGACGGCTCCGACGAGGCGAGCGGGGGGGCGATCCTGCGCTCGGTGCAACAGGGCGAAAGGAGCTGCAGTCAGCTCAGCAGCCGCGACTTCGAGCTTGTCGGCGAGGCCTGGATGGGCCAGGCGCTCGGCTCCCGGCAGGCTCACGAGGCGATGAACCGCCTGATGGCCTCGATGATGGGATCGAGCGGCGAGGAGCGGATGCACGAGTACATCGGCCATCGCGCGAGCGGCTGCGGCGGCGGCAGCGTGCCGTCCGGCTTCGGACGGATGATGGGCAGCGTGGCGATGATGGGCGGTGCCCCCGGATCGGCGGGCGCCTCAGGGATGATGGGCGGCGCGGGCGGCGGTTACTCGGCGCCGGGCTCGATGATGCGCGGCTACCGGCAGACATCCGACGCCGATGACGACGGCGTCGGCGATGGCCCCTCGGCCGGGGCGATGGTGGGGGTGCTGGCTGTCCTGATCGGCGCGGTGGCGATCGCGCTCGCGGTGTTCAAGCCCTGGCGGCACCCTCACCGACCGCAAGACTTGCTCGACCGGCGTTTCGCAGCCGGCGAGCTCGGCGCCGAGGAGTACCGGCGGGCGAAATCGCTTCTGAAAGGAGGCTCACCATGATCGGCGCCTTGACGTTGCTCGCGGACTCGGGCTGGGGCTCCCACATGGGCGACTGGGGCGCGGGCTGGTGGATCCTGATGGCGGCGATGATGGTCGTCTTCTGGGGGCTCGTGATCGTGGGAGCGGTGTGGCTGGTCCGGTCGGCTGCGCCCGGTCATCAGCACCACACCGGCAGCGCCCTCGAGCTGCTCGACCGCCGTCTCGCGAGCGGCGAGATCTCGCCTGAGGAGTACCGCGAGCGACGCGAGGTCCTGCGGGGCGAGGGGACCCGCGGGGCCGGCGGACCGGAAGGGACCTGAGGGTGGAATCGGCACGCGTTCCGGCGGGCGAGGGATCGCGCCTCTGGGGCTGGCTCGACCAGCGGCTCGGGATCGGCGGGCTCCGCTACCCGGTCCCGGAGCACGCCAACACCCTCGCCTACACCCTCGGCGGGATCACGTTGTTCAGCTTCATCGGCCTGGTGATCACGGGGATCTACCTGGCCCAGTTCTACGACCCGACTCCGGAGAAGGCCCATCAGAGCGTCGCCTACATCATCGACACCGCCTTCGCCGGCGAGCTGATTCGCAGCCTCCACTACTGGCTTTCCACCGCGTTCGTCGTCACCCTGATCCTCCACATGGTCCGGACCTTCGCCACCGGCTCCTTCAAGGCCCCGCGCGAGTTCATCTGGATCACGGGAGTGGTGCTCTTCTTCGTCACCGCCGGCCTGCTGTTCAGCGGCACGGTGCTGAAGCAGGACCAGGAGGCGATCGAGGCGCTCGCCCACAACAACGAGATCGCCGACCTGTTCGGCTTCCTCGGCTTCTGGTTCTCTGCGGACTTCACCAACAACGTCTCGATCGTCACCCGCCTCTACATCGCCCACGTCTCGATCCTGCCCCTGCTCGTGGCGGGGGTGCTGGCCATCCACATGCTGCTGATCAAGCGCCACCGGATCTCGCCCCTGCCCTGGGGCACACCGCAGGAGGTGGCGGAGCGGGAGCGGGCGGAGCGAGAGGTCACCTTCAGCAGCCACCTGAGGCACATCGGCACCTGGGGGCTGGTGGTGCTCGGGGTTGCGCTGCTGCTCGCCGGCCTTGCCCCGGCGGCGCTCGGCCCCCAGGGCGTCGAGGGGATCGAGATCACCAAGCCGCCCTGGTACTTCCTCTGGCTCTACCCGTGGGAGGACTGGATCGGCCTCAAGGCCCTTTACATCCTGCCCGGGATCCTGGCGCTCGGGCTTCTGGCGATTCCCTTCATCGACCGCTCGCCCGAGCGCGACCCGAGGCGCCGCAGGGCCTGGATGGTCCTTGCGGCGGTCGTCCTGCTCGCCTGGCTCGGCCTGACCATCTACGGGGCCGTCACGGTGCCGGTCTCGCACACCGGGATGGGCCACTGATGGCTGCTCACGGGCGCTTCGCGGTCCTGGTCGGCGCGGTCAGCGCGCTGCTGACCTTGGCAGCGATGCTTCTCGTGCGCGGGATCGGCGCCGGAAGCGCGCCGGTCGCACTGACGGGGGGTGTCCTGGCCCTCGCCGCTGTGCTCGGGCTGATCGCGCTCGTGCGCGTGGTGGTGGTGGTCGAGCGCAAGAGGGCCGGGCGATGAGGGTCCGCTGCTCGATCCCGGCGGCGATCACGGGAGCGATTGCGCTCCTGGCGCTGGCGCCGGCCGCGAGCTTCGCCCACGGCGGCGAGTCGATGGAGGCCGAAAACCTCTCTCAGCAGCCCGCTCGCACCCTCGCTCAACAGGCGCTGGCGGAGCTTCGAGTCCGCCATGACACCGAGCAAGCCGCGACCCTCCTGGACGCCGCGGTCGAGAGCGAGGACCAGCGGGACGTCGACACGGCGCTTGTCAACAACGCGATGGAGACCCTCGATGCGGGGGACGAGACGCATGCCGTCTCGATGTTGGATCAGGCCCTCTCCCGCCCGCTCGGCGAACAGAGCGGCGCCGCCCTGCACGAGTCCGGACGGGAGTTCCAGCCCGCAACCGGAACCCAGGAGATCGTCGCGATCGTGCTCGGCGCAGTGGCGCTGGCGCTCGCCGCCCTCCTGCTCGCCCGCGGTAGGCGGGAGCGCGCCGCGTCACCATGACGAGCCGAACCGGCTCGTGACCCAGCCGCTATCGCTGTCCGTGGGGGTCGCCGCGCACCGTGCGCCAGCTCTGGGCGGTGATCTGAAGGATGATGCCCGTGATCACGATCGCGATGATCGGGTCGGCGAGGGTGAGGCCGAGCGCCACCAGAACGGCGCTCAAGAGGACGCCGAGGCTGACGATCCCGTCGGTGCGGGCGTGGTAGCCGTCGGCGACGAGGGCGGGGCTGTCCAGCCGGCGGCCGGCGCCGAGCCGCACCTGCGCGGCGAGCTCGTTGCCGACGAAGCCGACCACCCCCGCGATCCCCAGGGCGAGCAGGTGGTCGGGCGCCTGGGGGCTGATGATCTTCTCCACGGCAACGGCGCCCGCGACGCAGGCGCTGACGAAGATCGCGAGCACCACCCCGAGGCCCGCGTAGCGCTCCGAGCGAGCTGAGCGCAACAGGAAGGCGACCCCGAGCGGGACGGCCGTCAGCGCGTCCCCGAAGTTGTGGATCAGGTCGGCGAGGAGCGCGACGCTGCCGGTGGCGACGTAGACGACGGCCTGGATCGCGGCGGTGGCGCCGAGAACCGCAAGCGAGACGCCCACCGCGCGCAACCCGGCACGCGAGCGGACGATCGAACGATCGACGAGCCCGTGAGAGTGGCCGTGGCCGCTTTGACGGTGATCGTGGCGGCGACCGCCCGCGCGCCGCTCGGCCTCGTGGGTGTGGGGCCCCGAGTGGGGGTGGGCGTGGACCAGATCCCGGCCATGGCGATGGAGGTCGCCGCCGAGGTCCTGATAGGAGAGGGCCTGCTCGCTCAACGGCATTGAGGCTACCCATCGCGCTCGGTTCCTTGGCCGCGGGCGGATCGCTCGCGGGGTCGAGTGAGAGGGTGGAAAAAAAGGCTTGACATACGTGCATGTGCATGTATAATTGTGCGTGCGCACACAGTCACACAAGGAGGACAGCGATGAAAGCGCAGAGAGCAACCCTTGAGATTCCCGGAGACGTGGCCAGGAACGGTGACCCGGCCCCCGATCGGCGCTGGCTTGCGCTGGCGGTGCTAGCCGCCGCGCAGTTCATGGTTTTCCTGGATGAGACGGTCGTGAACGTCGCCCTCCCCTCGATCAAGCTCGATCTCGGCTTCTCGCAGGCGACGCTCGCCTGGGTCGTGAGCTCGTACATCGTCGTGTTCGGCGGCCTCGTCCTGCTCGGAGGTCGACTCGCCGACCTCTTCGGTCGCCGGCGCATGTTCCTGGCTGGGACGGCGCTGTTCGGGGCCGCGTCACTGCTCGACGGCCTTGCCCCGTCGCAGGGCATGCTGCTCGGCGCCCGAGCGCTGCAGGGGGTCGGGGCAGCGCTCGCGACCCCGGCCGCGCTGGCTCTGGTAGCGGCCCTGTTTCCCGCCGGCGCCGAGCGGGCGAAGGCGCTCGCCTTCTGGGGGGCGCTGTCGGGCCTTGGGTTCGCGGTCGGGATCCTTCTTGGCGGCGCCATCACCGAGATCGCCTCGTGGCGATGGGTGTTCCTGGTCAATGTTCCGGTCGCCCTCGCGACGCTCGCCGTCGTGCCAGGGCTGGTCCGCGAGAGTCGGGCTGCGGGCCAGCGCGGCTTTGACATCGGGGGCGCGATCGCCGTGACCGCGGGGATGACCACCCTCGTCTACACCGTGGTCAAGGCCCCCGACTACGGCTGGCGCTCACTGGAGACGCACGCGTTGGTGGGCGCCGCCCTCGTCCTCCTCGGCGCGTTCGCAATCATCGAGCGCCGCAGCTCGTCGCCGTTGATTCCGGCCGGCTTCCTGCGCCGGCGCTCGGCGCTGGTGCCCAACGTGCTGCAGCTGCTGCTCGGCGTCTCGGCGATCTCGACGCTGTTCCTGCTCACGCTCTACACCCAGCAGGTGCTCGGATACACGCCGCTTGGAGCGGGCGTCGCCTACCTGCCGCTCGCGGCCGGGGTGGCTTCGGCGACGGCGGTGGCCAACCGCCTCGTCGCCCGCGTCGGCCCGCGGCCCCTCGCCATCGCCGGGCTCGCCATCGCCGCCGTCGGGATCGCGCTCCTCGGACGCGCCCCGGTCGGCGGCGAGTATCTCAGGGACGTGCTTCCGGCGATGATCGTGGTCGGGCTGGGAGCGGGCCTCTCGTTCGTTTCGATCACGACCGCGGCGCTCGCGAGCGTTGACGAGGAGGCGTCCGGGCTCGCCTCCGGACTTCTGAGCACGTCCGTCCAGCTCGGCGGCGCCCTCGGCGTCGCGGCCCTCGTCGCCGTGGCCAGCGAGCGCTCGAGCGGCCTCCTCGCATCGGGCTCGGCGCCGCTCGCCGCCCAGGTCGGCGGACTCCAGCTCGCCTTCCTGATCGCGGCCGCGGTCTCGCTCGTGGCATCGCTCGTCGCGACGCTCGCCTTGCCGCGGGCGAAGGACATGAGCTCGGCCACCGCCGTCCCAACGGTGTGACCGTGAGCGAGCGCCGCCCCACTCGATCGACGGGCGAGCTGGTTCGCGCGGCTCCCGAGGAAGGGCGCGAGCTCATTCGCGCCTTCCTCTCGGAGGAGGAGGAGCGGGCGTGGGCTGGGCTGGTCGACACCCACGAGGCTCTCGTGCGCGAGCTGGACGCCCGGCTGCTGGCCGAGCACAACATCCCGCTGAGCACCTTCGAGGCGCTGATTGAGATCGCGCACGCGGGGGAGGGCACGATCGCCATCTCCGCGCTCGCCGAGCGCGTCCGGCTCAGCCCGAGCCACGTCTCACGGCTGGTCATCGACCTGGAGCGGCGTGGCCTCGTCGCGCGGGAGCGCAGCACGGCCGACTCGCGCTCCACCCGGGCCACGATCACCGAGGCCGGTCGCAAGCAGCTGCAAGAGGCCGGCGCCACCTACCTGTCGACGATCCGGGCGCTTCTCCTCGATCCGCTCAGCGAGCGAGAGGTGAAGCAGCTGGTCCGCATCTGGGAGCGGATCGGAACCCCACGGGTCCCCGCCTCCCGGCAGGGCGAGCGCCGGAGGCGACGATCGGATCGGTCCTGACCGGCGGGGGTTGCAGCATCGGGCGTTCTGGGCTAGGGTCCAGCTTCAGGGGCGTCGTGGGCCGTGGTGCTCGGGACGCCGGTGGGGGCCTAAGGAGGAGCGGAGATGAAGCGAGGAACCGTCCAGGCCGGACAGGAATCGGCCCAGGCCGAGACCTCTCGGAATGAGGCAGTAGGGGCCGACCAAAGCCCCAACCTGGCGGCGCGGATGGGCCGCTGGAGCGCCCAGCATCGCAAGAAGGCGATCTGGGGCTGGCTCGTGTTCGTGATCCTCGCCGTGATGATCGGGCAGGCGGTGGGGACGAAGACGGCCGACAACGCCCACCTCGGGGTGGGGGATTCGGGACGCGCGGACCGCACGATCGACGCGGCGTACCCGGAGAGCGCCGACGAGATGGTGCTGGTGCAGGGCGCCACGGCACACGTTGACGGCCTCCCCTTCCGCGGTGCGGTCGGCGACGCCGAGTTCCGTCTGTCGCAGGTGCCGTACGTCTATGACATCGAAAGCCCCTACGACCCAACCAACAAAGGGCAGATCTCCGCCGACGGCCACTCCGCCCTGATCCGGTTCAAGATCGCCGGCGATCAGAGTGAGGCCAAGAGCCGTGCCGGCGCGGCTCTGGCCGCGACCGCCGCCGCCCAGGCCGCCCATCCGCAGTTCACGATCGGAGAGTTCGGCGACGCGAGCGCCGACAAGCAGGTGAGCAGCTCGATCAGCGACGACTTCAAGACGGCGTTGGTCACCTCGCTGCCGGTAACGCTGCTGATCCTGCTGGTCGCCTTCGGCGCCCTGGTGGCCGCCGGCGTGCCGTTGCTGCTCGCCCTCACGGCGGTGCTCGCGACGATCGGCCTGATCGGCCCGATCAGCCACATCGGCAACGGGGTGGACGAGTCGATCAATGAGGTGATCTTGCTGATCGGCCTCGCGGTCGGGGTCGACTACTCGATGTTCTACCTGCGCCGCGAACGCGAGGAGCGCAGGGCGGGACGCAGCGAAGGCGCCTCGCTGGCGGCCGCGGCGTCTACCTCGGGCCGGGCGGTGCTGGTCTCCGGGTTCACGGTGATGATCGCGATGGCCGGCATGTACCTCGCGGGCGCGTCGACCTTCCAGTCGTTCGCCACCGGCACGATCCTGGTCGTCGCCGTGGCCGTGGTCGGCTCGCTCACGGTCCTGCCGGCGATCCTCGCCTGGCTCGGGGACCGGGTGGAGAAGGGCCGCGTCCCCTTTATCTCCCGGTTGAAGCGCCGTGGGGAGGAGGGCGTGGTCTGGTCGCGGATCCTCGATCCCGTCCTCCGCCGCCCCGTCGTCTCGATGGTGGCCGCCGCCGCCCTGCTCGTGTTCCTCGCGATCCCCGCCTTCAGTCTGCACACGGCGACGCCGGGCGTCCAGACCCTGCCCCAGGACCTCGGGGTGATCAAGACGTACAACCGCATCCAGGTCGCCTTCCCGGGCGGGCCGATCCCGGCTCAGGTGGTGGTGAGCGCCGACGACGTGACCTCGCCGCCAGTGATTGGTGCGATCAACGCCCTGCGCAATTCCGCTGCCGCCAGCCCGAACTTCAAGCGGCCGATCACGCTCAGCATCAACCCCGATCGCACGGTCGCCGAGCTCGACATCCCGGTCATCGGGGACGGCACCGACTCCAAATCGAATGCTGCCTTGGCGGAGCTACGCGACAGACTGATTCCGGACACCATCGGCCGGGTCCCGGGCGCGAGCGCCGACGTCGCCGGCTATACCGCCAGCTCAAAGGACTTCAACGACACGATGAAGTCGCACGCGCCCCTGGTCTTCGTCTTCGTCCTCTCCGCGGCCTTCGTCCTGCTGCTGTTCACGTTCCGCTCGATCGTGATCCCGATCAAGGCGATCATCCTCAACCTGCTCTCGGTCGGAGCCGCCTACGGGGTGATCGTCTGGATCTTCCAGGAGGGCCACCTGGAGTCTGTTCTTGGCTTCGAGTCGAACGGCTCGATCGTCTCCTGGATGCCGCTGTTCCTGTTCGTGGTCCTCTTCGGCCTCTCGATGGACTACCACGTGTTCATCCTCACCCGAATCCGCGAGGCCTTCGACCGCGGCAGGCGAACCGAGGACGCCGTCTCGTACGGGATCAAGACAACCGCCGGGGTCGTGACCAGCGCCGCCGTGGTGATGATCGCGGTGTTCGCGATCTTCGCCACCCTCTCGCTGCTGATCTTCAAGGAGCTGGGGGTCGGCCTGGCGGTGGCGGTCCTGATCGACGCGACGATCATTCGCGGTGTGCTGCTGCCGGCGACGATGAAGGTGCTGGGGGATTGGAACTGGTACCTGCCGAGCTGGCTCGAATGGCTGCCGAGCATCGGACCCGGGCGGGGCGCATATCTGCCGCCTGCCGAGGAGCCCGCTGCCTCAGGCGGGCCGCTGAAGCGCCCGCCGATTCGCGCCTAGCGGTGAGAGCACGCTCGGCGTTCGCCGTCGCGACGCAGGCCGCCGACCACCAAGGCCGCCGGGGTCCGAGACGGCCCCGCCGCTTGACTTTGCCACCGACACATGGTGAGGTCGGCGAATAGCCAACAGGGTCCCGGAACTGATCTCGCTGGCCCAGGCCGCCGGAGCAAGCCGGCGGTGGCTGGAGGCGCTCGACTACGCCTCCCAGGCGCTTGCCGAGGACCCGAGTCAGGAGGCGGCGGCGGCCCTGGTCGGGACCGCGCGCAAGCACCTGGGGACGATCCGCAAGGAGAGCGCCGAGCTGCGGCAGATCACCGTGGTGGCGGTCGACGTATACCGATCCACGGCGATCGCGGCCCGGGTCGGTCCGGAGTCGATGCGCGAGTTGATGCTCGAGGTCTACGAGGTGTGCGTGAACGCGGTCGCCCGGTACGAGGGTCGGGTGAACTCGTACCTCGGTGACGGTGTCCTCGCCCTGTTCGGTTACCCGGTCGCCCACGAGGACGACGCGCGGCGGGCGGTTCTCGCGTCGCTTGCGGTGCTGGAGGGCATCGACGCCCACGCGGCTGAGTGGGAGGCGCGCTTCGGCACCCCGGTGGCGGTCAGGGTCGGGGTCGACAGCGGCGTCGTCGCCGTCGGTCCCGTCGACGCCAGCCCATGGTCGACCGAGGAGATCGCCGGCGACCCACCCAACGTCGCCTCGCGTGTGCAGGCGAAGGCGGACCGGATGACCGCGGTGGTGACCGACGCGACCAACCAGCTGATCGAGGGGTGGTTCGAGACCGAGGAGATCGGCCCGGTCGCGCTCCGCAACTACCCGGAACCGATCCTGCTGCACCGCGTCCTGCGGCCGACCAAGGCCGAGACGCGCCTCCAGGCCCGTGGGGGCGCAAGGCCGCCACTGCTTGGTCGGGACGCCGAGATGGCGGTCTTGCGGGCGGCATGGAGCCGGGTGGCGGCGACCGGCGAGCGGCAGGTGGTGGGCCTCACGGGTGAGCCGGGGATCGGCAAGTCGCGTCTTCTCGAGCACCTGATCGCAACTGCCATCGCCAGCGGCGGCGCTCATATCACCTTCGCGTGCTCCCGTGTACACCGGGAGAGCTCCCTGAGGCCCGTCGCCCAGGCCTTGCTGCGATTCTTCAGCTTCTCGCCGCGGGAGCGGGCGAGCGACGCCCTTTCCCTGGACGCGATCCGACGGCAGCTCGAGCAGCTCGCCAACCGGCGCGTGGCGACCGAGGAGGCGGTCCCGATCTACGGGTGGCTGTTGGGGGTTCGCTCGGCCGTCGATCTCGAGCCCGAGGAGCTGCGACGGAGGACATTCGACGCGGTGATCGATCTCCTCGAGGCGATGTCGATCAGCTCCAACCTCGTCCTCTGCGTCGACGATGTGGATACCGCCGATCCGTCCACGATCGAGCTCCTGCGGACCCTGCTCGCGCGCCCGGGGACGCCGATGCTCGTCCTCCTGACGGGCCGCGGACCGCTCCCTGAGCTGCCCGGCCCCGCCGCGGTGCTCGAGCTCACCGGTCTCTCCGCCGACGATGCCGGGGCCTTGGTGCGGGCGGTCGCGCCGCGGATCGACGGCGAGATCGTCGAGCGACTGGTCGCCAGCTCCGACGGCAACCCTTACTTCCTCGAGGAGCAGGCCCGGGCGGTTCAGGAATCGCCCGACCGGACGGCCGCCGCGCCCCTGGAGCTCTCCGTGTTCCTGGCGGCCCGGCTCGATGAGCTCGGCCCCGGGTTCAAGCGGCTCCTGGGGGAGATCGCCGTCGCCGGCGACGGCATGCGGCTGGATGTGCTCGCGAGGCTGACCGAGATGCCCGCCGAGGAGCTCGACCCGCTTCTCGACGAGCTCTGCCGCCGGCGGGTCCTCCTGCGCAAGGCCGCACCGACCGGGGACGTCGTCCGCTTTCGCCACGCGCTGATGCGAGAGGCGGCCTTCGACGGAATCCTCAAGTCTCGCCGCGCTGAGCTCCACCGGGATCTCGCCGAGCTGCTTGCACAGCTCCCGGGCGCGGCGCCCGAGGACCTGGCTCGCCACTACGAGCTGGCGGGCGAGCCCGAGCAGGCGGCCCGCTCGTGGCTCGATGCGGGTCGCGTGGCGGCGTCGAGCGGGGCCGGCATCGAGGCGACCACGCTGTTCCGGCACAGCCTCGCCGCCCTGGCCTCCCTCCCTGAGGGCGCCACCCGAGCCGCGATCGAGCTCGATGCGCAGCTCGGCCTGGGCACGGTGCTCTCGACGCTCGAGGGCTACACCTCGCCGGCTGCGCGGGCGGCATTCGAGCGCGCCGTTGCGCTGGGCGAGCAGCTCGGTGACACCGCCACCATCTTCACGGCCCTGTGGGGGACCTCGTCGTACTGGTTCGTCCTCGGCGAGCATCAGGTCGACTCCGGGCTCGTCGAGCGCCTGGTGCGGATCGCCGAGGAGCAGGACGACCCCCGCTTCCGATTCGAGGCAGCCTTCGTCGTCGGATACCGGCGACTGTATCTGGGGGATTTCGAGCGAGCCCGGGAGGAGCTCGAGCGCGCGACCCGCCACGTCGGCCTCGAGCAGATCGCCGACCCTCCCGAGGATTCGGGCATCGTCTCCCGCTCGACCCTCTCCGTGGTCCTCTGGTTTCTGGGCGAGGCGGCGGCGAGCAGGGAAACGGCGAGCGACGCGCTCGCCCTTGTCGATTCGCTTGACCCGGCCGGTCGGCGAACGGCGTTGACGGCGTGCTGGGTGCGGGCGAATCTGGCCTGGCGGTCCGAGCTGGACGGCGATTCGGAGCGTGCGATCGAGCTCGCCGATCAGGCGTCCGCGATCGCCGCCGAGCGCAGCTACCCGACCTGGTTGGCTGCCGCCACGCTCCACCGCAGCATCGCCCAGTGCCGTCTCGGACGGTTCGACGAGGGGCTGCCGACGCTGGTCGCGATGGTGGACGCGTGGCGCTCGGCGGGCCGCGACGAAACCGGGCGCCAACGCCACTCGATGCTGATGACGCCCTACTTCGGCGGGCGGCTGGCGGAGGCCCAGCTCGCCTGCGGCGATCCCGACTCGGCGGCCGACCTCGTCGGCGAGCTGCTCGCCGAGACGGCCCGCGGCGGGGAGCGCTTCTGGGACGTGGAGCTGTTGCGGCTGCGGGCCGCGGCGGCCCGGGCGCTCGGAGCCCCGCCCGAGACGATCCGGGCCAACCTCGACGCCGCCCGCGAACTGGCCTCCGAGCAGGGCGCCCGGGCGCTGGCCGGGGGGCTCGAGGGCGGTGCCGAGGTCATCGGCCCGGCCGGCGGGAGCGGGCGATGATCCCCGAGAACCTCCCCGACTACGTCGAGCGTGGGGGCCGGCAGGTGTGGCGCCCGCCGTACACGGCCAGGGGGGCGAAGCTGTTCGGGTTCGTGCTCGACGCCGACGCCGGGCGAATCGACTCCCTCCTCGAGCGGGACTTCAACGAGCCGGCGGGCGGGGCGGTCGACTATCGCTGCGCCCACCCGAGCGTGGTCGTCATCTTCGCCGCGATCGACAGGCTCGCGTCCGGCGATCCCCTCGACGAGCAGCGCGGCTATCTGTCCGAGCGCGAGGTCTCGGTCTGGTGCCTCGCCGCCGACGCGACCGCCGGCAACCGGCTCCTCTGGTACCTCCCCTACGTCTTCGTCGACGCCGGGCAGGCGGTCGCCAGCGGCCGCGAGGTGTACGGCTATCCGAAGCAGATCGGTTTCTTCGAGCCCGACTATCCCAACCGGCTGGAGAACGGGGGGACGACCACCGTGTCGGCGCCGGCGATCGATCCCTACGGGAGGGACACGAAGGCGATCCCACATCCGATGCTCTCCGCCGATCACCAGCCCGTCGGTGGCCCGCCGGCCGCCGGCGGGTTCCCCGAGCTGACAAAGCTGTTCACCACGGGGCTGCAGATTCGCGAGCGCGTGGCGTTCGGTCCAGCGCCCCCGCCCTCGGGAGCGATCACGCCGATCGGCGTCCCGCCGCCGCCCCGCGCGAGGCCCTCCTCCGTCCCGGCGTGGGCGGGGCGCCGGGTGCTGGACACCCTGCTCGGCCGGGGACGGATCGAGAGCGCGGACGACCTGATCGGAGCGATGACCGACAACCCGACCCTCGTCTTCCTCAAGCAGTTCAGAGACGTCTCCTGCGCCACCAAGGCCTGCTACCAGGCGATCGTGGAGGCACCGCTCGTCGTCCACCTGTCGACGGCGCGCTACGAGGCGCTTCATCGGGGCGCGTTCACGCTCACGGTCGAGGACTGGGACAGCCATCCGATCGCCAGCGACCTTGGCCTCGTGGCGGGGTCGCCGCTGGTGCCCGCGCTCGCCTTCCGGGCGGAGTTCGACTTCGACATCCAGCTCGGCCTCGAGGTCTGGCGGGCGCCCACATGAGCGGGCCCCATCGCTGATGGCGAAGCCCCGGATCGCGATCCTCGGCGGCGGCGCCGGCGCGGTCACGGCGGCGCTCGAGCTGTCCAAGCGCGGCTGGAGGGACCACTACGAGTCGATCAGCCTCTACCAGCAGGGCTGGCGGCTGGGCGGCAAGGGGGCCTGCGGGCGCGGCCCCGACCTTCGGATCGAGGAGCACGGGCTCCACCTCTGGTTCGGGTTCTACGAGAACGCGTTCCGGCTCCTCGACCGCTGCCACCGCGAGCTCGACCAGCTCGCGGACCAGGGACAGCCCCGCTGGGACCTGGCGTTCAAGAGCGTCGAGGACAGCTTCAGGCCCCTGGAGCAGCTCGCGGTCGCCGACTACGACGGCTGCGGGTGGAGCCTGTGGGCCGCCGACTTCTTCGACGACGACGAGGACCGTCCGTGGCTGGAGCCCGATCCGCGCCCCCCGGACGAGCGCCCCGACCGGTGGACGGTCGCCTTCTACGCCGTCCGCTGCCTGCGCCTGGCGGCCGACCTCGCATGGTCCCTGGTCGAGTCCGACCCGGGGCTGGGGAGGATCCGCCCGGCTGCCGCCGAGGGCCGGGGGAGCGTCGCGGTCCTCGACGACGCGGTCGACCTCGCCCTGGCCTCCCTCGGGGGCGACCTCCGGGCGGCGCTCGACGCCGCCGCCAACCTCCTCGACGCCCTCGTCGAGGAGGGACTCGACCAGCCCGCGGTGCTCGGGGCCCTCGGGATCGTCGTCCGCGCCGTCGATCTCGCCGGAGACTTCCTCCGCCGTCGCTTCGACGAGGAGGTCCGCGACAGCCCCACCATTCGCCGCGCCTACTACGTCGTCGACCTGATGGTGGCGATCGTCCGCGGGGTGATCGAGGACGGGGTGATCGTCCAGGACAGCTTCGACGTCGTCGACGACGTCGACTTCTACGACTGGCTGCTCGCCCACGGCGCCCTGCGCGAGACCGCCGACTGCGCCCTGGTTCGCGCGATCGTCTACGACCTCGCCTTCGCCTACGAGGGCGGCGACCCCCGGCGCCCGTCATGCGAGGCGGGAACGGCGCTGCGGGGGCTGCTGCGCGCCTTCTTCACCTACCGCGGCTCGCTGATGTGGAGGATGAACTCGGGCATGGGGGACGTGGTCTTCCTGCCCCTCTACGAGTTGCTGACCAAGCGAGGGGTCGAGGTCAGCTTCTTCCACCGGGTGGAGGCGCTCAGGGCCGCCGACGGGGTAATCGAGGTGATCGAGATCGACGTCCAGGCGAACGTTGCGCCGAACACCCCAGCGGAGAAGTACGTGACGGTCACTCCGCCCGGCGGCGGGAGCCCGATCTTCGCCTGGCCCGGGGATCCGGGCGCGGTCCTCGGCGGCGCCGCGGCCCCGGCCGAGAACTACGAGTCCTGGTACCTGGGTCGAAACGCGGCCCGGGTCGGCACCAAGGTCCTGCGCCGGGGGGCGGCCGACGGGTTCGATCTGGTCGTCTTCGGGCTTCCGATCAGCTGCGTGCCCAATGTCGCGCCCGACCTGGTCGCGCGCTCGCCGCGGTGGAAGCGGGCGGTCGACTACCTCAGGACCGTCCCCACCCAGGCGATTCAGGTCTGGCTCAAGCAGCCGGCCTCGAGGCTCGCCGAGGTCGAGGACGGGATCGTGGTCAGCGGGTACGTGGAGCCGTTCGACACCTGGGCGGACATGGCGCAGCTTCCCAAACGGGAAATGGTGGGCGGGTCCGCCACGGTCGCCTACTTCTGCAACGTGCTGGCCGACTCGCCGCCGCCGGCGCCCGGCGACGACGCAGCGCAGTGGCTCGAGGATCAGAAGGGGTTGGTTCGTGCCCAGGCGCTCCGGTTCCTCACCTATGACGTGGGGTCGCTGTGGCCGAAGGCGGTCGACCCGGTCACTCGCCGGCTCGACTGGGACCTGCTGGTGGCGCCGCCCGCGATCAGGGGTTCGGACCGCCTCGACGCCCAGTACCTGCGCGCCAACGTGGAGCCGTCGGAGCGCTACGTGCTCTCCGTTCCCGGCTCGGGCGAGCACCGGATCGCCCCCGACGACACCGGCTTCTCGAATCTCTACGCGGTCGGCGACTGGACGGAGTGCGTGATCGATGCAGGGTGCGTGGAGGCCGCGGTCATTTCTGGGATGCTGGCTGCAAACGCAATCCACCGAAGGCACGGAGACCCCGCTGACGCCGCGCCGATCATCGGGCTCGAGGGCCCATAGGAAGGGAGGAAGAGGTGGCTGAGTACAGCGAACCCCGGCGACGGCAGGTCGACCCGCTGGCCGTGGCAACCGAGGCGGTGCACGCCAGCTTGCGGGGCGCCGACTCCGTCGTCGAGGTGCTGTCCGAGGGCCTTCGCGGGCGGGTGGGACCTCGCTTCGCGGGCGCGGCGAGCGGTCGAAAGGGGGCGGCGAAGACAAGAGCCAAGCGAGCGCGATCGAGGTATGGGCGGACGACGCCCCCGGGTCGCGGGGGCCCTCCGCCGCCGGCGACGGGCGGCACCGCGGACCTCTTCGCCGCGCTGCTGGAGCGCTTCGGCGAGGCGATCGAGGATATCGGCGCCGTCATTGCCGAGCACGAGTGGTTCGAGCGCGAGCCGGAGGGTCCCACGCTCGAGCTCCACGGACCTCCCGGCAACTGGGCGCCCGTCGAGTTCGCCTTCACCAACACCGGTGAGTCCGTCCTTACCAGGGTCATGTTCGAGCCGACCGACCTGCTCGGCGCGACAGACCGGATCGACGCCGGATTGGTGAGGTTCCGCTACGAGGGGGACGACCAATACATCCCCCGCGTCGGGCCCGGTGGAAGGGCGAGGGTCATCCTCGCGGTCAAGATCCCGGAGGAGGCGCCGGCCGGCTACTACCGCGGGGTGATCGCCGCCCGGTCCGCGCCGCCGGAGGGGCGCGGCGAGGCCGAAGGCGGCCCCGAGGACGCTTGGGCGCTGATCGAGCTCGAGGTGGGGGCGACCGACGCGCGCAGCGCGATCACACAAGTCGAGCGCGCGCAGGAGGAGTGACCGCCGCAGCGGCCACCGCCGCCCCCGATCTCGTCGAGGCCACCCTGGCCGCCGACGGACGCCGCACGCGCGAGGCGCTGCTCGACCACCTCTACGAGCACAGGTTGCCCGGCGAGCTGTACGAGCTCGTCGCCGACTATCCGCTGCGGCCGGGGAAGGGGATCCGCCCGGCGCTCTGTCTCGCGACCTGCCGGGCCCACGGCGGCCGCACCGAGGACGCGCTCGGGGCCGCGGTGGCGATCGAGCTCCTCCACAACGCCTTCCTCATCCACGACGACATCTGCGACGACGCCCGCCTGCGGCGGGGGAGCGAGGCGCTGCACCTGCGCCACGGGATCCCGCGGGCGCTCAGCGCGGGCGACGCCCTGGCCTGGGCGGCGCTCGGGCCGCTCCTCGAGCACGGCGCGGCGCTCCGCCCGCGGCTCGCCTTCGACCTCCTGGCCGAGTTCGACCACCTGGCCCGGCGCACGATCGAGGGCCACGCGCTCGAGCTCGAGTGGCGCGAGCGCGGCCTGATCGGGCTCGACGTCGATGACTACCTCAAGCTGGTGCTCGGCAAGACCTGCTGGTACTCGGCCATCCATCCCTGTCGGATCGGGGCGATGCTGGGCTCCGGCGGGCGGGCGGACCTCGATCCGATCGCCCGCTTCGGGTTCTTCGTGGGCGCCGTCCTTCAGATCCGCGACGACGTCGAGAACCTGACCGACACCTCGGAGGCGCACGGCAAGGACTTCGGCAGCGACGTTATCGAGGGCAAGCCCACCCTGATCCTGATCCACCTCCTGCAGACGGCGCCGGAGGCGGCCCGAGACGAGGCGCTGCGGCTGGTCGGGCCAGCGGGCGAGCGCTCGGGCCGGGGGCGCGATCAGCGGATCGAGCGGGTCGTCGCCCTGATGGAGGAGTGCGGCTCGATCGACCACGCGTGCGCGTTCGCCGACGGAATCGCCGGCGCGGCCCTGGCCGAATTCGTACCGGCGATGGGAGCGCTCCCCGAATCGCGCGACAAGCTGTTCGTGCGCTCGCTCGTCCTCCACCTTCGCGATCCCGCGATCAGGGGTCGCTGATCGCGGACCTGGCCTGAGAGCAGTCGATCAGGGATCGGCTGGCCGCCTCGCGCTCCCCACCACCATCGGCCGCACGATCCGAGGCGCCTTCGGCATCCGGTCTCGCTCCACCTCCGCGATCTCGAGCGCGAGGCCTCGATCGTCGCCAGGGTGTCGCGGTTGGGATGGCAGCCGCGGCCGAACCAACCCCATGGGCGCTCGAGGCGATCCTGCCAGCGCGCCGCGCTCGGACCACTCGCGCGTACGTGCTCGAGAAAGAGCAGATGCCCCCTGGCCGCAGCACCCGAGCGATCTCGTCGAGGGCGAGGTCGGGGTCGGGGTCGTGCAGAGGACGAGCGTTGCGACCGCGGTGTCGACGCTCGCGTCGGGGAACGGCAGGTGCTCGGCCCCGGCGTCCACCACCTCCGCGCGCCGGCCAAGGGCCGCGAGCTTCTTTTCGAGCTGCCGGTCATGTGTACGTCGGGCTCCGTCAATACGAGCTCGGTAACCGAGTCCGGATGGAGCTCGAGGTTGACGCCGGTTCCGGCGCCGATCTCGAGGGTTCGCCCCCGCGCGTGGGCGAGCAGTGCCCGCCGCTTGTCGCGCAGGCCCGCGTCCTCGGCGATCTTGTTGAAACGGTCGTAGCCCCGGGCGAACAGCGGGGCCCAGAGCAGATCCGAGAGCTTGCCAGGCACCGGCGAAACCTAGCCGCTCGCAGTGGCAGGCCTAAGCACCCGTTCCTGAAGGTGGTTGCCCCATAGAGTCCCGCTCACGACGGAGCGAGGTCCGGGCCGTTCCCCCGGGAGCGTGCGAGCGGCCGTTCGTCTCGACCAAGGAGGTTCACAGTGAACGGAACCATGTACGAAGAGGAAGCGAGGGAGCTCACCTGGGGCTGGTGGTTGCTGCTGGCGGTGGGCTTGCTGAGCGCGGCGGCGGGCGTGATCATCCTCGCCAAGCCCGGCGACAGCCTCGCGACCCTGGCCGTGATCGCCGGCATCTTTCTGCTCGTTGACGGAATCCTCGAGCTTCTCAGCTCGTTCATACGGAGCCCCGGCAACCGGGGCCTGGTCGCGCTGTTCGGAGTCCTCACCGCGATCGTCGGGGTGCTGCTGATCCGCCACCCGATCGCCGGCGTGGCCGCGGTCGCGCTCTTGATCGGGATCTGGCTGATCACCATCGGCGTGATCCGCCTCGCAATCGCATTCGAGGAGACCGAGAACCGCGGCTGGCACGCCCTCTTGGGAGGCCTGGAGCTGATCGCGGGCATCGTGATCGTCGCCGATCCGAACATCGGCTTCGCCACCCTGGCACTCCTGGTCGGGATCGGCTTCATCCTCAACGGCCTCGGCTTGGTCATCCTCGGCTGGGGCGTGCACGAGCTCAGGGAGCAAACCTCGCGCCCCGCCTGAGGCGCCCACCGCCGAGTCGCCAAAGCTGGCCTCGACCCTTCCGACCACGGAGCTCGCCGTCGGGCGTCGCCTACTCGCGCCGCCCGGCGGCGTCGAGGGCCCGCTGCTCGGTGGGATGAGTCGCGCCGGTACCGGTGTCTGAGAAGATGATCCGGTTGGGCGAAGGAGCGGAGGCCCGAGATGGCAACACAGAAACAGCGCCAAGCGGCGCGGAAGAACGTCAAGAAAGCACAGGCGGGCGCGCGTCAGAAGAAGACGATCACCAAGCTGCCGAGCAAGACGCGCAGCGCGCTCGGCCGCGAGGGGGCGAAGGCAGCGGCGCGCAAGCGCGGCGCGACCAAGGGCACCGGCACCGGCGCCGGGGCGATGACCGTAAGAGAGCTGCAGCGGGAGGCTGCCCGCCTCGGCATCGAGGGGCGATCGAAGATGGGCAAGGCACAGTTGATCCGTGCGGTGGGACAAAGACGCCGCTCGCGCTCATCCTGAGACCGACTCTTTGTCGGCTCCCGATGCCGACCCGACGTCCAATCGCCCCCTGACAGTGGCAAAGGCCGAGCGGGGTACGCTCGACCAATAGCAGGCGTTCAGCTGCTTGCGAAGCGATCAAGACGCCGTCGTCGCACCGCAATCAGGGGTCGCTGATCGCAGACCGGGCCGAGCCGGGCGCAGGCTGACCGAGGGGTAGCTTGAAGATGTCGGCCCTGCCGGTGCGGCAATTGATGCCGTCGAAGAACAGGGTCGTGCCGCCGGCGGCGACGAGGGGGCTCGTCACCAGCGGGTCGCGGTCTCGTGGGAGCGAGATCAGCTTCGTCCTGGTCTCACCGAGCGGATAGCGCCACAGGGCAATATGCGCGCCGCAGTTGCCGCCGTCGCTCTCGGCGAAGTAGACGACCCCGCCGGCGGTGATCGAAGCCGCGTACTGGGCGCGGTGGGACGGGTTTGGGACCCGGGACCTGGTGCCGGCGGCGATGTCGTACACGAACGTCGTACAGAAGGTGAAACGACGGCACCTGATCCAGGTCGCGTAGTTTCCGCCGACGTTCCCGGGCTGCGCGTATCTCGGCAGGTGCGCAGCGTCGAGCGTGATCGCCTCCTTGGTCACGAGGTTGAAGAGGATGATTCGAAACGACGACCTCGCGCGGTTCTCCCTCCTGAAGAGGAGCCAGTCGCCGGAGAGCGAGGCGCCGTTTTCGATTCGCGCGGTATTCACTCCGGCGGGCGGCCCGGTTCGCTTGCGACTGGCGAGATCGAAGAACTTCAAATCGCTTTGCGCCCGTGCGTTGCGAGCCTGACCGTAGACGAGCCGCTTTCCGTCGATCGCGCCCCCCAGGTGAAGCCGACCGTGCCGCGCCTGTTCACCCTGAATCGCGGCTTTCCTCCCTTCCTCGCGTACGCGCGGAAGCGATCAGGGTGCGCTCTGGGAGCCTCCGTCCAAGCGAGATACGAGCCGTCCACCGCCGGCTCCCGCTCATCGGCGGCTGTCTTCAGCACGGGGGTTGGCGACTGCGAGGCCGCGACGGCGACGGCGGCGGTCAGGGGGATAACCCCCGCGGCAGCCAGTAGTCGCGGCCAGCGCACGGCCCGAATCCATCCCCTTGTGGCGAACCGACACAAGGTCAATTCTCGAAGGGTCAGTCGACTCGGGCGATGAATCTCTGCCCCGAGCACGGTCTAGAGGTGCAGTATTCGCGGGAGACCGGCTCCCGCCGAACGAGAGGACCCCAGCCCATGGAGCAGAAGATCATTCCGAACCTGTGGTTCGACACCGAGGCCGAGGAGGCCGCGGACTTCTACCTCTCGGTCTTCGAGAACTCGCGCATCCTCAACGTCACCCACTACACCGAGGCCGGGCCGCGAGAGGCGGGCATGGTGATGACCGTGGAGTTCGAGCTGGGCGGTCAGCGGTTCGTCGGGATCAACGGCGGCCCCCAGTTCACGTTCGACGAGGCCGTCTCCTTCCAGATCAACTGCGGGACCCAGGACGAGGTCGACTACTACTGGGAGCGGCTGTCCGAGGGCGGGGAGCAAGGGCCGTGCGGCTGGCTCAAGGACAGGTACGGCCTGTCCTGGCAGGTCGTGCCGACCGGGATGGAGGAGTTGTTTGCCGATCCGGACCCGGGGCGGGCCCAGCGCGCGATGCAGGCGATGCTAGGGATGGGCAAGCTCGACATCGCCGCCCTGCGCCGAGCGGCCGACGACGTCCCGGTGAGCTGACCCGGTCAGGCGCTGGCCGCTCGCGAAGAGATCGAGGCGCCAGTCGTTGCACCGCATCAAGCTGCCCTTCGGGTACTCGAACGCGTACGCCCCGAGGAGCGTGAACCCGAGCTTTCGGCAGATCGCGTTCGACGGCGCGTTATCGACCGACGGGTAGGCATGGAGGAACCGGCGCTTTCCCTCCGACCTCGCGATCGCGATCGCCTCGAGCGTTGCCGATCCCGCGATCCCCCGTCCCTGGAAGGCCGGGATCACCGACCAGCCGATCTCGTAGACCTGCTCGCCCTGCCAGTCGCGCTCCCAGTAGCCGACCCAGCCGACCCCTTCTCCGGTCGCTTCATCGACGATCTTGAACTGCTTTGAG
>JBKPIY010000080.1:0-10198 GCA_046730475.1 Actinomycetota bacterium | reverse complement strand
GCTCTCACCCGCGGGCGACCATGGACCGGCGACGAGCGAGGCCGAGCTCGTCGCCTCGCTCGATCGGCTCGACATCCCCAACCGCGTCGTTGAGACGGCGACGGGGGGCCGGCGGGGGCCGCTGGGCGGTGGGGCGCTCGGCGCCCCCTTCACCTTCCTGGCCGCGCGCCGCGCGATCCGCCGGGCGCTGGCCGAGGAGGAGCCGGCGGCGGTGATCTCGATCGACTCCACCGCCGCCCTGCTGCTCCCGCGCCGGCGGCTGCGCGCCAGCGGGATCCCGGTCGCGGTCCGGATCGATCGGTCCGCCGAGGGGCCAAGGATGCGACGGCTGCTCGAGCGCTGGGCGCTTCGGCGCGCCGACGCCGCCCTCACCAGTGGTCCCGCCTGCACCGAGTCCGCCGGCCGCTTCGCCCACCGAGCGCTCGAGGTCCCGGTCCCCCTTCCGATCAGGCCCCCCAACGGCTCCCCACGCGGCGTCCGGCCGCCGATCGCCTGGATCGAGCCGCCCTTCGAGAGCGGGCTCGACTGCGTCTGCCAGGCATGGCTCGAGCTCGAGCGGCGCCGGCACGCCCCCCAGCCGATCCGGCTCGTGGGGCTCGACGCCGAGCAGGGGCGGCGATACCTGCGCCGGCTCAAGGTGCACGAGCCCCGGGGCGCGATCTGGATCGGATCGGTGCCCAAGGAGCGCTACCTGGAGCTCCTCCCGGACGCGGCCGCGTTCGTCGCCGCCTCCCGCTCGGAGGCCTATGCGGTCGCCCAGCTCGAGGCGCTCGCCGCCGGGGTCCCGCTGGTGACCGGGGCCGCGCCCGGCTCCCATGAGGCGGAGCGGATCGCCCGGACGCTCGCGCCCGAGCTGGTCCGGGCCACCCATGATCCCCGCGGGCTCGCCGCCGCCGCCGACGCGGCCCTCTCCCTCGACCCCGCCGCCCGCGCCGATTACGCGCGGCGAGCCGCCGAGCTCCTGGCGCCGTTCAGCTGCGAGCGGGCCGACGCCGCCCTGCGCGACGCCCTCACCGAGCTCCGCGAGGCGCCCTCCGCGGCCGGCGCCTGAGATCGCCAGGCCGGCTGGATCGGCCCGCGGCCGCGCAACTATCCTTGTCCCGATGGCGACGCGCCCGAGACAGGACGCGAGCGAGGAGGCGGCCGACACCCGCGCCGACGAGGACGCGGCCGAGGCGGACTCCAACGGCGCTCAGGCGAGGGCGGTCGAGGAGGACCTGCACCGCTACATCGCCCCCGCGGTCGGCCCCGACGACCAGCGGGTGTTCACCGACTCGGGGATCGAGATCAAGCGGCTGTACGAGTCCGGCGACGTCGTCCCCGGCCTCGAGGAGCGACTCGGCGAGCCGGGCTCCTACCCCTACACCCGGGGGATCCACCCCGGGATGTACCGCGACCGGCTGTGGACGATGCGCCAGTACGCGGGCTACGCCACCGCCGAGGAGACGAACCGCCGCTACCGGTACCTGATCGAGCACGGCTCGACCGGGCTCTCGATGGCCTTCGACCTCCCGACCCAGCTCGGCCGCGACTCCGACGACCCCCTGTGCGCCGGCGAGGTGGGCCGCACGGGGGTCGCGATCGACACGATCGAGGACATGCGGATCTGCTTCGAGGGGATCCCCCTGAAGGACGTCTCCACCTCGATGACGATCAACGCTCCAGCGGCGATCTTGCTGCTCCTGTACGAGCTGGTCGGCGAGGAGCAGGGGGCGCCGCCGAGCGAGCTCCGGGGAACGGTCCAGAACGACGTCCTCAAGGAGTACGTCGCCCGCGGCAACTACATCTATCCGCCGAAGCCGACCATGCGGCTGACGACGGACATCTTCGCCTACTGCGACGCGAACGTCCCCAAGTGGAACACGATCTCGATCTCCGGCTACCACATCCGCGAGAAGGGCTGCTCGGCGGTTCAGGAGGTCGCCTTCACCCTCTCGAACGCGATCGCCTACGTCCAGGCGGGGATCGACGCGGGGCTCGACCCGAGCAAGTTCGGCCGCCGCCTCGCCTTCTTCTTCAACTGCCACAACAACGTCTTCCAGGAGATCGCCAAGTTCCGGGCGGTGCGCCGGATGTGGGCGAAGATCATGCGCGAGCGGTTCGGTGCCACCGACGAGCGGGCGCAGATGATCCGCTTCCATACCCAGACCGGCGGGGTGACCCTCCAGGCTCAGCAGCCCGAGGTCAACATCATCCGGGTGGCGCTCCAGGGGTTCGCCGCCGTCTGCGGCGGCACCCAGTCGCTCCACACCAACGGCTTCGACGAGGCGCTGGCGCTGCCCACCGAGCGCTCGGCGCGGATCGCGCTCCGCACCCAGCAGGTGCTGGCCCACGAGTCGGGGGCCGCCGACACCGTCGATCCGCTGGCGGGCTCCTACTTCATTGAGTCGCTGACGGACGAGATCGAGTCGCGCTCATGGGACTTGATCAAGAAGGTCGAGGACCTCGGCGGCTCGGTGAACGCCCTCGAGTTCATCCAGCGCGAGATCGAGGAGTCGGCCGCCTCGTATCACCAGCGCTACGCGAGCGGTCAGGACGTCGTCGTCGGCGTCAACCGCTACGTCACCGACCGGGTCGACGACGTCGACATCCTCAGGGTCGATCCCGCGTCCGAGAAGCGCCAGCTCGAGCGGCTCGCGAAGTTCAAGGCCGAGCGCGACCAGGCCGCGGTCGACGCCAGGCTCGCCGAGCTCCGCGCCGCCGCCGAGGGCGACGCCAACCTCCTCCCACCGATCAAGGAGGCCGTCCGAGCCCATGCCTCGGTCGGCGAGGTGTGCGGCGCGATGCGCGACGTGTTCGGTGAGTACCGCGGGGGGGCCTTCTTCTAGGGATGCAATTTCCGTCCCCTTCGCAGGGACCGGGGCGACGCCGGCAAAGGCTGCCGGCAATGGCAATCGCAGAGAGGACCCTGGTCAAATCGCAGCCGGAGCTGTGGGAGGTGCTCGACAGCCCTGAGCGGATGCAGGGGCTGATGTCGGCCCTGGTCGGGCGAGCGACCGAGATCGAGGTGACCGAGAGGGAGCCCGACACCCGCCTCGCCTGGCAGGCGGCCGCGGCCGCCGAGCTGGGGACGATCGAGGTCGCGATGGAGAAGAAGGGCTGGGGCACCCACGTCGAGATCAGCGCCGAGACGAGCCCCCGCTGGGCCGGGCTCGAGGCGTGGCTCGAAGCGGTGCTGGAGGAGCTCGCTTCCCCCGAGCGGCGCCCCTTCCGCCACGGGATCTGAGCCTGAGGGCGCGCTCGATATGATCGCGCTCGCGTGCGCCGACACTACACGCGCGTCCCCACCGCGCTGGCGGGCTGTAACGGCATCTACGTTCCGATCTTGATCCTCATCCGGCCCCCGCGCCCGTGGCCGAGCATCCGGAAGCTCGGCGATTTGGCCTAGCCCAGTGGCCGAGCCGGTCAAGCGTGGCGAGACGATGGAGATCCTGAAGCGGGCCCTGCGCCATCCCGATCCGCCCCAGCTCTGGTATCAGCTCCGCGAGATCGTCGAGTCCCGGATCTACCTCCGTCACGGAATCGCCGTCCATGAGGGAGACACGGTCCTGGACGTGGGCGCGAACGTCGGCGTCGCCGCTGCCTTCTTCGCGGTCGAGTGCGGTGCCGGAACCGTCCACAGCTTCGAGCCCGTGGCGCCGATCTTCAACCAGCTGCGCGAGAACCTCAGCCAGTTCGCAGTCTGCGTCGCTCACCCGTACGGGCTCTCGTCTCGCTCCAGGGGGACGGAGATCGTCTACTACCCGGAGGATTGGGCGATGTCAGGGCTCTACGCGGACCCGGCCGCCGATCGCGCGGTGGTCCACAGATCGCTCCTCAACCTCGGCTTCTCCGAGGTGGAAGCGCAGGCCCGCCTCAAAGACCGATACCGGATCGAGATCCTGCCCTGCGAGCTGCGAACGATCTCGGAGGTGCTCCGCTCCGAGTCGATCGAGCGGGTCGACCTCCTGAAGATCGACGTCGAGAAGGCGGAGGTCGACGTTCTCGCGGGGGTCGAAGAGGCCGACTGGCCGGCGATCCGCCAGGTGGTAGCGGAAGTCCATTTGGAACGGCGTCAGCGATCGGAACTGAGTGCAGAGCTCGCGCGCCGCGGCTTCGACGTCACTGTCGACCAGGATCCCACCATGATCGGCACGCCCATCCACATCTTGTACGCCAGTCGATAGCTGGGGCATCCCTACGATCCACGGTTCATGCGGCGAGCGAGGATTCCCGAGGTCCACGAGAACCCCGAGCACCCGATCGGCGTGTTTTGGGATCCGATCAGGCGAGACAGAAGCCATCGGCGAAGGCTCCGGCGTCTCGGCCCCGACAAGCGGCGCGCGGTCATCACGATGGTGCACAACGAGCCCGTGTTCCTGCCGATCTGGCTCCGCTACTACTCCCGCTTCTTCGCTCCCGAGGACATCTACCTGCTCGACAACGACTCCACGGATGGCTCGACCGATGGCAGCGGCTTCGTTCGGATCCCGGTTCACCACGACTGCGTCGACCACACCTGGATGGTTCGCACGATCGAGCGCTTGCAGCATGAGCTGCTGGACAGTTACGACATCGTCCTCGTCACCGACGTCGATGAGATCATCGCTCCAACGCCGGAGTGGGGAACGCTGGGCGATTACATCGACGAGTTCGCCGAGTGGTTCGTGAACTGCGTCGGCTATGAGGTCCTCCATCTCGTCGATCGGGAGGGGCCGTACGACCTGAGCCGCCCGATCCTTGACCAACGCGGCTACTGGTTCGCCAACGACGCCTACGACAAGCCGGCGCTCGCGACCACGGCGATGTCATGGAAGCCGGGCTTCCACAAGAAAGCCGACGAGGAGTTCAACTATGACCCGGACCTTCGTTTGATCCATCTGCATCGGATGGACTTCGAGGTCTGCCGCGAACGCCACCGCCTACGGAGCCGCCGGGAGTGGAACGACCGCGACCTGAGGGCGGGCTGGGCGAGTTACAACCGCACGGTCGAGAACGGCGAGTTCGAGCGCTGGTTCTACGAGGACAGCGGTTTCGAGGACGAGGGCATCCACATCGTCCTCGAGCGAATACCTGAGAGCTGGAAGGGGCTCTTCTGAGCGCCTCTCGGCGCCGCGCCCTTCTCCGACCGGCGGCGGCGAGGCTTCGCGGCGCGGCGCGGCGGACCCGCCGCCTCGGCGATCGCCTGCGCCTCCCGGAGGCGTCCTCGCCACTGGACCAGTGGCAGCGCATCGCCTTGAACGGCGCCGTCGACGCCCGGATCGACTCCCTCTCCCCGCCTCACCTCAGGGCCGCCGAGATCAGCGGCGCCACCCACGCCGATCGCCCGTGGCGGGAGTACACCAGCCTGATGCAGCCAGAGTTCGACCTCTGTGCGCCGGTCTCCGAGCCGGGGCGCTTCGACGTGGTGATCTGCGAGCAGGTGCTCGAGCACGTGCCGGATCCCTTCCTCGCCGCGGCCAATCTGCGCCAGCTCTGCGCCCCCGGCGGACACGTGATCGTCTCCACGCCGTTCCTGGTCAGGGTCCACGAGCTGCCGGCCTACGGCATGCGCGACTATTGGCGCTTCACCCCCCGCGGCCTTCGCACCATGCTCGAGCAGATCGGGCTCCAGGTGGACGAGGTGGGATCCTGGGGCAACCGCGATTGCGTGATCGGGAACTTCGACCGCTGGCCCGCCTATCGCTGGTGGCACTCGCTTCGGAACGAGCCGGATCTCGCCGTCCAGGTGTGGGCCTTCGCCCGGCGCGGGGACTGAGCGGTCACAGCTCCTCGGCTACGCGCGGGGCCTCGCGGTTGAAGATCCAGACCCCGAGCGCGCAGACGGCGACGAACACCGCGATCGGCGCCAGCAGATGCGACCAGCCGCCAGCGGCGCTCACCGCCCCGGGGGCGTTGGGATCGATGACCCAACGACGCGCCTGCTCGAACATGGGGGTGAGGGGGTTGACCAGGACCAGGTCGCGGTAGGCGCTTGGAACGGACTCGAGGGGATAGAGGACGGGGGTTGCGTAGAAGAGGGCGGTGGCGACCACGGCCCAGATGATCGCCGTATCGCGGAACCGCACGTACAGGGAGGAGAGGATCAGCGCCACCGCCGTCGCGTAGACGAACAGGGCCGAGACGACAAATGGGAACAGGAACCAGGTCCAGGTCGGAGCGACCCCGTACGCGAGGATGAAGATCAGGACCACGATCAGGTTCACCCCGAGATTGAAAAGGCTCGTCACCACCACCGCCAGCGGGATCACGAGGCGCGGGAACTGGGTCTTGCGCACGATCCCCTCCTGGCTGACCACCGAGGTGACGGCTGCCTGCGTCGCCTCCCCGAAGAACCCGAAGAGGACGATGTTGAACAGGAGCAGCACCGGGTAGTGCGGGACCTGCGAACCGAGCCGGAAGATCTTCGTGAATACGAAGAGCAACACGGCGAACAGCATCAGCGGCCTGAGCAGCGACCAGAGGTACCCGAGCACCGTGCCGAAGTAGGTCTTCTTGAACTCGGTAACCGAGATCAGGTAGAGGAGCTCGCTGAACCGCTTCCAGCCGCCACCCAGGGCGGACGGCCCACTCACCTCCCGGAGCTCCAGCCCGGCCTCGCCGCTCACCGCCGTCTCCGGTCCGCGAGGACAGCCTCGATCTCCAGCCCGACCTCCCCGGGCATCGAGACGATCCCGGGGCCGCCCGTGACCCCGAAGACCACGAACTCGAGGAGCTTCATCGCCTGCGTCCCCTTCTCCGGGCCGTCCCGCGACGCCCCCACCCAACAGACGACGGAGTAGCGGCCCGGCATCAGGCGGTTCTCGGCGGTGGCGCTGACCCGGACGCGCTGCCCCGCCTCGACCCGGCTCTGCCCGCCGTCCTGGGCGGTGAGCGCCTGGCGCAGGCCAAAGACCTGAACGCGATCGGCGTTGTTGAACTCGAGCTGGAACTCCGGGCCGATCAGATCGCGCCGGGCCTCGACAACCGCGCGCAGCCGGATCGGCTCGCCGACTTCGACGTTGCTGATTCGCTCGCCACGCGCATTCTCGAGCCAGGCGTCGACGACCTTCGCGTGAAGGTCCGGGACCACAGAGACCGGCGGCCGGTCGCGGCCGATGGATATCGGGCGCTTCCCGAAGTTCAGCCTCAGATATCGGCGCCCGGCCTCCTCGGGGTCCCCGAGGTAGCTGACCTCACCATCGTCGAGCAGCATGGCGCGATGGCAGTAGGTCTGCACGGTCGTCATGTCGTGGGTGACGAGCACCACGGTCCGGTCGCTGTCGCGCATCTCGCGGAACACGTCCCGGCACTTCTGCTGAAAGGCGGCGTCGCCCACCGCGAGCACCTCGTCGATCAGGAGGATCTCCGCCTCGGCCTGGATCATCACCGAGAACGCGAGGCGGACCAGCATCCCGGAGGAGTAGTTCTTCAGCTTCAGGTCGACGAACTCCCGCAACTCGGCGAACTCGAGCACCGCCTCCAGCCGGCGCCGCGCCTCCCGCTGGGAGAGGCCCATCATCACCCCGTTGAGGACGACGTTCTCCCGGGCCGTCAGATCAGGGTTGAACCCGACCCCCAGCTCGATGAAGGGCGCGGGCCGCCCCGCCATCCTGATCGTGCCGGAGTCGGAGCGATAGATGCTGGCGAGGATCTTCAGCAGAGTGCTCTTGCCGGACCCGTTTCGCCCGACGATCCCGAAGAACTCGCCCCGGCCGACATCGAACGACACTCCGCGTAGGGCGCGAAGCACCCGGTACTCGGGACGTGCGAACGGATGCACCGCCCGCTCCTTGAACGAGTCGATCCGATGGGTGGGGATCCTGAAGGTCTTGTCGACCGCGCGCGCCTCGATCACGACGGGCCGGTCGCCGGCATCCGGCGCGGGCGGGACATCGGCCCGCTCGCGTGCTTCGTCGATCGATATCCGGCTCGCCAAGGTCAAAGGTGTGATGCGTTCCACCGGCGGCGCCGGCTCAGCTGCCCAGGCTACTGCTTCGCAGTGAAGTCGCCCCCCTCAGCGCCGCCCGCGCCCGGCGGGCGAGATCGGCGTAATCGCGCAGGTCGCTCGCGCGGGGGACCAGGGCCGCCGTCAGGGGGATGCGCGTCGACCGGAAGAAGAGGGAGGCGGCCAGCAGGGAGGCGGCCACATAGGAGCAGCATGAGACGATTGCCGCCCCGGTCTGACCGTGATCGGGGATCACCAGCAGAAAGGCGACCAGGGTGAGAGGGAAGCTGACCAGACCCACCAGCAGGGCCTGGTTGGCGGCGCCGCGCCCGGTGAAGGCGGCCACCATCACCCTGCCGACGCCGAGCAGCGCCACACCGGGGACCAGGATCAGCCCCAGCTCGAGGGTGCGATCGAACCCCGGTCCCCAGACGAGTGGGGCGATCGCGAGGATGGGGATGACCGCGACCGTGGCGGCGAGGGAGACGAGCACCGAATGTCGCACCGCGGAGACCTGCGAGGAGGCGGGAACGTCAGGAGGCAGGCTCGGGTCGATCGCTACCGCGCTTGCGCTCCGCGGCAGCACCACCGAGGCGAGCGGCTGGCTGACGATCCAGACGAACGAGGTGATCGAGACGGTGACCGCGTAGACGCCGGTGTCCGCGGCCCCGTAGTAGGCGCTGAGGATGAACAGATCGGGCCGCAGGTTGACGAGCTGGAAAAGATCGTTCACCCAGGCGCGGGCGCCGAAGCCCCCGGCCTCGCGCAACCGCCGGTCGGGCCCCCTCCCGGCCTCGGGACGGCGGGCGTAGCGAAGGGCCCGCGCGGTGACGAAGAGCCCACCGAGCGTCCAGCCAGCGGCGAAGCCAACCACGGCGCCGGTCCGCCCGGCGAGGAGAGCGAGTGCGGGGCAGAGCAGGAGCACGGACGCTGGGCCCGCGCCGGTGAGGAGCGCGTACTCCTCGAACCGGTCGCAGGCGAGGGGAACGGCCGGCAGGATCCACCAGGCGAGCGCGAACGGCAGCGCCGCCATCAGCGCGGCGGCCATCGGGACGCTGAACTCGCTGAGCGCGCCGTCGCGCATCAGCGCGTAGGCCCCCATCCCGAGGACGGCGCCCAGCGCCCCGAGAATGAGCGAGGCGACGAGCGCCCCCCGCACGGCGCTGCGCGGAGACCAGAGCCTGGCGCCGACTCGATAGGTGACGCTCGTACGCAGGCCCGCCCCCGCGACCAAGGTGGCGAGGAAGATGAACTGCGTCGAGAGGGCGATCAGCCCAGCGCCGCCCGCCCCCTCGATCCGAGCGATCGAGATGCTGTTCAGACCGAGGGCGCAGAAGGAGAAGACGAGGGCAAGCGATGCCAGCAGCGCCCCCGACCGGAACTCGCGAGGCGGCCCGGGGGCCGCCCCGACCGGGGCCTGGACGGCGTCAGGTGCCGACACCCGCGACAGGCTAGCGGCGGCGCCATGGCGAGCAGATCGTGCTACCCATGCGTCAGCTGTGCTCGGCCCCGAGTCCAACACCCGGACGACAGCCGACGCGCCCGGCGCCCGGGCCCGGCCCGCGTGCGACTGGTGCGGACAGGCGCTCGAATCCGGCTCGGCTCACCCGGAGGGCCGGCTGCCGTGCACCGGGTGCGGGGCGCATACCACATGGCCGCCGCCCTCCGAAGCGGAGCTTGAGGGCGCCTACGGCTCCTGGTACCGGCCGGCGGGCGGTCGCTTCTCGGGCTTGGGCGACCGGCTTCTCACCCATACGCGCGGCCGGCTCGCTCGCCGGCTCGCCCGGATTGCCCCGCCGGGCCGAATCCTCGACGTCGGCGCCGGGGACGGAGCCCTGCTCGATGCCCTCGCCGCAAGCGGCCGCCACGCGATCGGCCTCGAGCGGCGGTCGGTTCGCGACGATGTCTGGGAGCTGGACGTGACCGAGGTGAAGGACCGGTGGGCGGCGATCGTCTTCTGGCACTCGCTCGAGCATCTCCGGGAGGCGGGGGCGGCGCTCGAGCACGGGGCGAGCCTGCTGCTACCAGGTGGCCTGCTCGTGGTCGCGATGCCGAACCTCGCCAGCCTTCAGGCTCGAGCCTTCGGCGATCGCTGGTTCGCGCTCGATCTCCCTCGTCACCTCGTCCACGTCCCGGCCCCGGCTCTGCTCGCGAGGCTGCGGGATCTCGGGCTGCGGCCCGAGCGGACGAGCTACCTGCGCGGAGGCCAGGTCACCTTCGGCTGGCTTCACGGGATCATCGGCGCCCTGCCCGGCGGGCCCGACCTCTACGACGCGATCCGCAGGCCCGCCG
>JBKPIY010000079.1:0-34535 GCA_046730475.1 Actinomycetota bacterium | reverse complement strand
GGTGCGGACAAGGCCCCGCGCCTTGAGGCGCCCGATCGTCGCCCGCTCGGCACCGGCGTCGGCGGCAAGTCGGCGGGCGGTGCGCGGCCCGCCCACGAGGGCCCTGAGGACGGCCCGCTGGCGGAGCCCGAGGCGCTCGCCGGCGGTCACCGCCTCGAGCCCCTCCCGCGTCGCCTCGACCTCGAGCTCGACCAGCGGCCGGACCCGGCGCGCGTCGGCGCCCGATCCAGTCCCCGGCGGCAGCACCACCCCCAGCCCCCGAGCCGGCGTGGAGCAGTACTCCTCGCCCACCCACAGCCCGAGCTCGACGAGCTCGGAGGGGACACCCGCCTCGAGCGCCTCGACCGGCTCGGCGAGCCGCTCGGGCGGCAGCTCGCTTCGCCCGGCGAGCCCGGTCACCACCCCGAGCACCCGGCGGCGGCCGAACGGAACAACGAGGACCGAACCCACCCCTACCTGGGTCATCGTCTCCGGAAGCAGATAGTCGAACGGGCCCCGCACGGTCCGCGTGGTGAGGAGTGGCTCCACCTTGGCGATCGCCATCGGCCGAGCCTAGGAGTCGACCCGGACGCGGCATCGGCGCCCTCGGCGCCGGCGACGCGAGCGGTGACGATCGACACCATCGCTCCCGACACCTCGGCGACCGCCAAGCGGCGGGTGGTCACCCGGCGCAAGCGAGCCCGGGTCCGCTTCAGCTTCTCCTCGAACGAGCCGGGCGCCAGCTTCCGGTGCTCGCTGGACGGCCCCGCCTTCTCCAGCTCCACCTCGCCGAAGATCTATCGCCTCGGTCGCGGAAGGCACACGCTGGCGGTGTGGGCTCGGACCTCGCCGGCAACGTCGACACAACACCCGCCTCGCGGACGGTCCGGGTGGTGCGGAAGCGCCGCCGCTGAGCGCCGCCGCGGCTATAAGCTTGCGGCTCGTGGACCTCCAGTCCGGTGAGAAGGTGATCTATCAGGGACACCCCTCGTGGCGGGCGATCCTCGGGTTCTACCTGAAGGGGCTGGCGATCGCGATCGCCGCCGGGGTGATCGTGAAGCTCGTCGACACCACCGCTCACGGGGTGGAAGTCGCGGTCGCGCTCGGCGCCCTCACCATCCTCGCCGGGTTCGTCAAGCGGGTGGCGACCGTCTACACGATCACCGACCGCCGGCTCAACATCAAGCGTGGAATCGTCGCCCGCCGCGTCCAGGAGACCCGCCTGCAGCGGGTTCAGAACGTGAACTACAACCAGTCCGTCTACGAGCGGATCATGCAGATCGGCGACGTCGACTTCGACACCGCGGGCACCGACGACTCCGACTTCACCTTCGCCGGCGTCGCCCAACCGGAGAAGGTCGTCGAGGACGTCGACCGCGCCACCCACATCGTGACCGACCCGCTCGGCGAGGAGGCCTCCCGGAGCTGAGTCGGGTGGCCGCCTCCCAGATCGTCTAGGCGGGCGCTTCGGCGCGATCGGGCGTCCCCAGCGCGGCGGCCTCGCGCAAATCGCCGACCCGGTCGGTCCGCTCCCAGGTGAAGTCGTGCTCCTCGCGGCCGAAGTGGCCGTAGGCGGCCGTCTTCTGATAGATCGGCCGGTGGAGGTCCAGGTAGCGGCGGACCGCCGCCGGGCGGAGGTCGAACTGGTCCTCGATGATCCGGGCGATCTCGGGGTCGGAGAGCTTCCCGGTGCCGAAGGTGTGAACCATCAGGGACACGGGGTGGGCGACCCCGATCGCGTAGGCGATCTGGAGCTCGCAGCGCTCGGCGAGCCCCGCCGCGACCACGTTCTTCGCCACGTACCGGGCCGCGTAGGCCGCCGAGCGATCGACCTTGGAGGGGTCCTTGCCCGAGAACGCCCCGCCGCCGTGGCGGGCGGCCCCGCCGTAGGTGTCGACGATGATCTTGCGCCCGGTCAGCCCGGCGTCGCCGACCGGGCCGCCGATCACGAACTTGCCGGTCGGGTTGACCATGAAGTTGTCGAGCAGCTCTCTCTCGGTGAAGAGCTCCTTGTACTCGGCGTGGAGCACCGGCTCGACCACGTGCTCCCAGAGGTCGTTTCGGATCAGCTGCTCGCCGGCGTCCTCGCGGTGCTGGGTCGAGATCAGGACCTTGTGGATCTCGACCGGGCGGTCGTTCTCGTAGCGGACGGTGACCTGGGTCTTGCCGTCGGGGCCGAGGTAGCCGATCACGCCGGCCTTGCGGACCTCGGCGAGCTGGCGAGAGAGCTGATGGGCGACCTGGATCGGCATCGGCATCAAGGCCTTCGTCTCCCGGGTCGCGTAGCCGAACATCATCCCCTGGTCGCCCGCCCCGGCGGCGTCCATCTCGTCTTTGGAGCCCCCCTCGCGCTGCTCGCGCCCTCGATCGACGCCCTGGGCAATGTCGGGGGACTGCTCGTCGATCGCGGTCAGAACCGCGCACGCCTTGTGGTCGAATCCGTACTGGGGATCGTCGTATCCGATCCGCTCGATCGTCTCGCGAGCGATCCGGGGGATGTCCACATAGGTCTCGGTGGTGATCTCGCCCGAGACGATCACTAGCCCCGTGTTGACAAGCGTCTCACAGGCGACCCGGCCACCCGGGTCGTCGGCCAGGACGGCGTCGAGAACACCGTCGGAGATCTGGTCGCAGATCTTGTCCGGGTGACCCTCGGTGACCGACTCGGATGTGAACAGGTACTCGTTCTCGGAAATGGGCTCGGTCAAGGTGGTCGCCTCCAGGATCTATTTCTATTCGATGCTCAGGAAGAGCTCGCTACGGAGCTGGTCGCCACCGCCGTTGACGGCGAGCCCGAGCGCTTGGATATTCGAGATGTCATCGCTGAGCGAGGCGTACACGGGATCCTCCACGAGGCCGGCCCTGTTCGCCAACTCCAGGAGCTGATCGAGGTTGAGGAAGACTAGCGCCGACACCTCGTCGGGCAGCTCATGTGTCGCCCGCCGGTAGGCTGCCGTCCCGGCCAGCCCCCCGCCGGCCTTCACCTGGGCGATTCCCGCCGGATCGGTGCTGATCACGAGCTTGCCGTCGAAGATCGCGTAGGAGAGATCGACGGCCGGGGAGACCCGGACCGAGCGGGCCGTCACCCCGTCGACCTCGTGGTCCTCGAAGCGCAGCACCTGGCCCGGCGCGGATCCCTTCAAGGAGCGAAGGATCGGGCCCTCGAGCCTCGCCATCGCCTCGGCGGCGGCGCCCTGGTCGACGTCGTCGACGATCAAGCTCGCGAAGGGAACCCCGGCGGTCGGCTCCACGACCAGCGCGGCCTGGCCGCCGAGCGCCGGGAGAAGGTCGCGAATCGGGTTGACCCCGGCCTTGACCTGGAGGCTCTTGGCGAGGCCGGCGAGCGAGGCCGCCAGCCCCCCGCCCTTCGCGCCCCTCACCAGGCTCGCCAGGGTGGGGCCGAGATTCCCCACGCCGACGTAGGCGAGGGTCGCATCGCCCGCCTCCGCGGCGAGGTCGGGGTGGAATTCGGGGAGCTCGGCGAACGCGGTCGGAAAGCGCTTCAGCCGGCTGGGATCGAGATCGCTGACCAGGTTCACGTCCACCCCGTCGTCCCGCGCCGTCGCCGACGCCGCCATCCCCCTGGTGGCCCCGTAGTCGACGAAGGTACCGAGCTGGGCCGCACCGGAGCGCCCTCCCGCCAGCAGGCGATCGATCCCGGCGCGCGAGAGGTAGATATCGGCGAAGCGGACGTCGGGCAGGTCGCCGCGCGGCCCTGCGTCGCCCAGCGCCCTCGTCCGCCCCGCGGCGGCGTCGATCGCGGCACGGACCGCCCCCCGATCGCCGAACGCGAGCTCGTCCCCGACGTAGGCCGCGGCGAAACCCTTCGGGTAGAGGGAGATCGGATCGCCGTGCTGGCGACCGGGGAGAGGATTGGGGCCGCCGACCCGGGCCAGGAAGGCGTCTGCCCTCTCCCGATCGCCGACCCCGGCGATCACCATCGTCTGGATCGCCCCCCGCGGCGCGGGGAGCTCGGCGAGGGCCAGATCCCCGTCTGCCCAGGGCAGGATCTCCCCGCCGAGGTCGACGGCGGCCCCGGTCGGGGTGGGCAGCGGCCCGAGCGAGGCGCGAACGAGCGAGCCGAGATCGGGGAACTTCGAGGCGCTCTCGCTCGCGAGCTCGTACTGGTGGCTGTCGCGGTCGAGCGTCAGGTGGGCATACAGGAGGGCGTCTGCCGGGACCAGGGCGACGGCGTGATCGGCGGGCGCGCACTCCTTCGCCGCCGAGATTCCGCACGGGACCCCGGGAACCGGGAGGAACCTGATCACCGCGTACAGCGCGACGATCACGACCACGGCCAGCGAGCGCGTCCGGGTGGCGGTGGAGCGGTCGATCCAGGCGGCCCGCGCGACCGCGTGCGCGGCCCGAGCCCCGAGCCGCCGGGCGATCCGGACCTTCTCCCGCAGCCAGTAGCCCGTTGCCCGGACCCGGGTGGTGAGGCGGAACAAGAGGTCGTCAGGCGGAATCATTGGACCGCCCCCTCCACCCTCCGGCGCGAGCGGCGGGAGCGGGGAACGAAGTCGATCACCAGGGGCACGCCCTCGAGGCCGTACGCCTCGCGGATACGGTTCTCGAGGTGGAACGCCCAATCGCGCTGGATCAGGCCCCGGTCGTTCACTTGGATCGCGATCCGCGGTGGCCGCCGCCCTACCTGCGCCGCGTAGTAGAGGCGAAGGCGCCGCCCGCGCCGCTGTGGCGGTGGCCGGTCGGCGACGACGGTGGAGACGAACCGGTTCAGCGCCGGCGTCGGGATGCGCTCGGCCGCCCGGTCCGCCAAAGCGACCGCCTCCCGCAGGACCGTCGTCGTCCCGGCGCCGTTCAGGGCCGAGCAGGTCAGGAGCGGGGGGCGAAGCCTGAGCTTGCGCCTCGCCCGGGCGCCGGCGTCCTCGAGGTCGGTGCGGGCGACGTCCCACTTGTTGAGCGCCAGGACAGTCGCGCAGCCGGAGCGCATCGCGAGCTCCGCCACCCGGAGATCCTCCGAGGTGAGCCCCTCGGACGCGTCGCAGACGACGATCGCCGCGTCCGCCCTCTCAGCGGCGCGCTCGGACCGGAGCTGGGCGTAGTAGGCGACCGTCCCCGCGACCTTCCCCCGGCGCCGGAGGCCGGCGGTGTCGACGAGGACGATCGGGCGGCCGTCGAGCTCTGCCCGGGTATCGACCGGGTCCCGGGTGGTCCCGGGGCGCTCGGAGACGATCACCCGCTCGGAGCCGAGGAGCGAGTTGAGAAGCGAGGACTTGCCGACGTTCGGGCGCCCGAGGATGGCAATCCGGGGCGGAGGCTCGGCCTCCGGGCCGGCCTCGGCGGCGCCCCGGCCGCGAAGCTCGGCAACGATCAGGTCGAGGAGGTCACCGGTTCCGAGCCCGTGGGCGGCGGAGACCGGATGCGGCTCGCCGAGGCCGAGGCGGTGGAACGCGGCCGCCAGCGGCGCGTCCCCGGGGCGGTCGATCTTGTTGGCGGCGACCAGGACCGGTTGGGCCGCTCCCCGCAGGAGCGCGGCGAGCTCAGCGTCCCCGGGGCCAAGCCCCGCCCGGGCGTCGACCACCAGCAGGATCACGTCGGCGTCGGCGATCGCCGCTTGCGCCTGGCGCCGGACCGCGCGCGAGAGCTCGTCGGGGTCGGCGAGATCGACTCCCCCGGTGTCGACCAGGTCGAACCTGACCCCGTTCCACTCACACTCGAGCGAGCGGCGGTCGCGGGTCACCCCCGGGTCAGGGTGGGTGACGGCCTCGCGGCCGCCGGCGAGCCGGTTCACGAGGGTGCTCTTGCCGACGTTGGGGAAGCCGACGACCGCGACGTTCACGCCAGCCCCCGCTCCCGCGCCAGCCCCACCACCCGCTTCACCACCTCATCGACCGAGAGGTTGGTCGTGTCGAGGGCGACCGAGTCCTCGGCCCGGCGGAGGGCACCGTGCTCGCGTCGCCGGTCGCGCTGGTCGCGGATCCGCTGGTCGGCGAGGACCCGGACGACGCTCTCGCCCGACTCGGCGGCGCGCCTGCGAGCGCGCTCGTCCTCGGCCGCGGTGAGGAAGACCTTGAGCGGAGCGTCTGGGCTGACCACGGTGCCGACGTCGCGGCCCTCGGCGACGTAACGGCCGTCGGCGATCAGCTCGCGCTGGCGCTCCACCATCGCCTCGCGGACCTCGGGGTGGACCGAGACCCTGGAGGCGGCGGCGGAGACCTCGGGGGCGCGGATTTGCTCGCTCACGTCGCGGCCGTCGATCCGCACCTCCGGGACGAGCTCAAGCTCGAGCGAGCGGGTGAGCTCCCCGAGCGCGGCGCCGTCGTCGAGGTCGACGCCGCGATGGATCGCCGCCAGCGCCACGCACCGGTACATCGCACCCGAGTCGAGGTAGGTGTAGCCGAGCGCCTCGGCGACGGCGCGCGCCACGGTCGACTTCCCGGCCCCGGCGGGGCCGTCGATCGCGATCACCATCGGCGTAGTTTCGCCTCCCGGCGGGTGAGAATAGAGTTTCGATGCCGATGGAGACTTGGAACCTGAACGAGCTCGACGTCCAGCCTCACGCTCCCCAGGTGCTCGACTCCGAGAACGAGGGGCGGGCGATCGTCCTCAACCTGCCCACCGGCGAGCGCCTCCAGGAGCACCAGGTGCACGAGCGCGCCTGGATCCTGGTCGTCGACGGGGCGATCGAGATCACCACCCCCGAGGGCGACTCCGCGGGCGGCGGCACCGGCCTGCTCGCCATCTTCGACCCCGCCGAACGCCACGAGGTGAAGGCGACCGAGGACGCCCGCCTCCTCCTCGTCCTCGCCCCCTGGCCCGGCGAGGGCCACCCGAGCCAGGGCGCCGCCTAGGCCCGGATCAGCGAGCGAAGGTCGCGCTCGAAGCCGGGGTAGCTGACCGCGACGGCGTCGAAGCCGTCCACCTCGACCCCCTCGCGCGAGGCGAGGCCGGCGACCGCCCCCAGCATCGCCAGGCGGTGATCGCCGCGGGCGTCGAGGCGGCCGCCGCGGAGGCCACCGGTGCCACCGACGGCGAAGCCGTCGTCGGTCGCGTCGATCTCGGCGCCGAGGCCGCGCAGGCCCTCGACCACGCCGGCGATCCGGTCGGACTCCTTGTGGCGAAGCTCGGCGGCCCCGGAGACGGTCGTCTCGCCCTCGGCGAAGCAGCCGACGAGCGCCACCAGCGGAAGCTCGTCGATCGCGAGCGGCACCTCCTCCCCGCTGACCACCGCCCCCCGGAGCCCCCAGTGGCGCGCCCACAGGGTCCCGAACGGCTCCGGATCGCCGTCGCCGATCGGGTCGACCGCGAGGCCGAGGGCCCCTCCCTCCCCCGCCGCGCCCATCGGCGCCCCCATTCGAGCGAGGATCGAGAGGAGCCCGATCCTGGTCTGGTTGAGGCCGACCTCGCGGAACTCGACCTCGCTGCCGGGGACGATCAGCGCCCCCGCCAGGGCGAAGGCCGCCGAGGAGAAGTCGCCCGGGACGCTCATATCCCCCGCCTCGAGCCTCTCGATCGGCGCCACGCTCACCCGATTCCCGCTTCGCTCGATCCGGGCGCCCGCCGAGGCGAGCATCCGCTCGGTGTGATCGCGGGTCGGGGCGGGCTCCCGAACCTGGGTCACCCCCTCGGCGAGGAGGCCCGCGAGCAGCAGACACGACTTCACCTGGGCGCTCGCGACCGGGAGCTCGTAGTCGATCGCCCGGAGCGGCGCCCCGCGGATCCGAACCGGCGGCAGCCGCCCGTCCCGGCAGTCGAGGTCCGCCCCCATCTCGGCCAGCGGGGCCGCGATCCTGTCGACCGGGCGCCGGCGGATCGACTGGTCACCGTCGAGGTCCCACTCCCCGCCGTCCTGGCCCGCCAGCCAGCCCGGCATCAGCCGCAGCAGGGTACCCGCGTTGCCGACGTCGATCGAGGCGGGCGCGGGGCCCCGGAGGCCGACCCCCTCGATCTCGAGATCGACCCTCCCATCGCCCGAGCCGCGCTCACGGACGGTGGCGCCGACCGCCCTCGCCGCCCCGATCGTGGAGCGGGTATCGGCGGAGTCGAGGTAACCCGACACCCTGGTGGCAGACTCGGCCATCGCTCCGATCAGGACGGCCCGGTGGGAGATCGACTTGTCGGGCGGGGGGCGAAGGGCGCCCCTCAGGGGCCCCGCGGGGTAGAAGCGAGCGGACGCCATCGGATCCTCGGGCCCGCTACCGGGCGACCCGGGAGACGTCGTGGCCGAGCTCGCGGACGAGGCCCTGCGCGCGCTCCGCCTCCTCGTCCCCGGCGACGAACAGGGAGATCGCGCCCGAGCGCATGTCGGCGGCGGGATAGAGAGCCATGTCCTCGATGTTGACGCCCGCCCGGCCGAGGGCGAGGGCGATCTCGGCGACGATCCCGGGCCGGTTGGGGACGAGCACCCGAAGCTCCTGGAGGGGCCCGCCGGCGAGCTCAGCCTCGAGCAGCGCACGCCGGCGCACGGCCGCCTCCTGCTGCCAGGCGGCGACCGCGTCCGCGTCCCCGGCGCGGATCAGCTCGGCGGCGTTGCGGAGGCGCTCGGCGACCGACTCGATCTCGGCGGCGACGGCGTCGCGGTTCCCGGTGAAGATGTCGGCCCAGACGGGCGGGTTCGACCCCGCCACCCGGGTCGCGTCGCGAAAGCTCGGGCCCACCTCGGGGAGGCGCTCGGACTCCTCCGCGGCCGCCTCCTCGGCCTGGGCGAGGAGGACGTTGGCGAGGACGTGGGGCAGGTGGCTCATCGTCGCCATCAGGTGGTCATGGGCCTCGGCATCGATCGCCTGGGGCCGGGCGCCGAGATCGGCGACCGCGCGCTGGACCCGGGCATACAGCACCCCCTCGGTGCGAGCGGTCGGGGTCAGGTACCAGCGCCCGCCCTCGAATAGATCGGCGCGGGCGTTCTCGACACCCGACGTCTCCGCGCCCGCCAGCGGGTGGCCGCCGATGAACCTGGGCTCGGAGCCGAGCCGGGCGATCACGTCGCGCTTCACCGAGCCGACGTCGGTGACTGCGCACCCCTCGCCGCTGGCCGCGAGCGCCTCGGCGGCGAGCGCGGGTAGGGCGCTGACCGGCGCCGCGCAGAAGACGAGCTCCGCCCCCTCGCAGGCCGCCGCCACCGTCGCCGCGCCGGAGTCGATCGCGCCCCGTTCGGCGGCGCGCTCGAGCAAGTCGGGATTCGGGTCGAACCCCGAGACCTCGGCGTCGAGTCGCGCCCGCGCCCCCAGCCCGATCGAGCCGCCGATCAGGCCGACGCCGAGGACGGCGACCCTCATCTACGCGGCGCGCCGCTCTCTGACCGCGGCCGCGAGCTGATCGAGCGCGAGCACGGTCGTATCCCAGTCGATGCACGCGTCGGTGATCGACTGGCCGTAGACCATGTCGGCGTCCGAGCTCGGATCCTGGCGGCCGGCGACGAGGAAGGACTCCATCATCACCCCGACGATCGCCCCGTTGCCGGCGGCGATCTGGTCCGCGATCTCGCTCACTACCTGCGGCTGGCGCTCGTGGTCCTTGCCGCTGTTGTCGTGGGAGGCATCGATCACCACCCGCTCGGGGAGTCCCGCCGCGCGCAGCTGCTCGAGCGAGTCGCTGACGGTGGCGGGGTCGTAGTTCGGCGCCCCGCGCCCTCCCCGCAGGATGATGTGGCAATCGGGATTCCCCTCCGTGTAGAAGATCGCCGGGGCCCCGTCGATGTCGACGCCGGCGAAGGCGTGGGGCGCGGCGGCCGCCCGGACGGCGTCCACCGCCAACCTGACGCTGCCGGCGGTGCCGTTCTTGAATCCCACCGGCATCGACAGGCCGGAGGCGAGCTGGCGATGGATCTGGCTCTCGGTGGTGCGAGCCCCGATCGCGCCCCAAGCGACCACGTCGGAGATGTACTGCGGCGTGATCGGGTCGAGGAACTCGCAGCCCGTAGGCAGGCCGAGGTCGAGCACCTCGACCAGCAGCCGCCGGGCGATGTGCAGCCCGACGTTGACGTCGCGGGAGCCGTCCAGGTGGGGGTCGTTGATCAGGCCCTTCCAGCCGGTGGTGGTGCGGGGCTTCTCGAAGTAAACCCGCATCGCGATGCGGAGCTCGTCGCCGAGCTCGGAGGCCCTGGCGCTCAGGCGTTGGGCATAGTCGAGGGCGGCGTCGACGTCGTGGACGCTGCACGGTCCGACCACCACCAGCAGCCGGTCGTCGCGGCGGTCGAGGATCGCCGCGATCTCGGCCCGGCGGGCGAGCACAGCGTCCTCCTGGTCGGGCCTGAGGGGCAGGTGGTCGAGGATCTCCTCCGGTGAGACGAGCGGCACGATCCGCTCGATCCGGCGGTCGCGAACCCTCTCGGAGCGCCTTGTCGGGTGATCCTTCATCTTCATTTCCATCCGAATGCCTTCTTTCTAGCGATAGAGCGAGGGTCCTTGCCTAAGGCGCCCGGCGAGTGATGCTTCTGCGTCGGCGGCTTTCGGCAGCCGCGAGGCCGGACGCCTAGCTAAATCGCCAGAAGTAGAAGTAGGCACGCGTGCGAGCCGCGAAGCGGCTCGAGGGAGTCGAGGTGCGCGTGCCGTCGGGCATCGCCAAGGTTTGTACCAGACCAGCAGGCGTTTGTCACCTGAACACCTACTGGATCGCCTCGGAGAGGGCGGCGAGGAAGCGCTCGTTCTCGGCTCGGGTTCCGTAGGTGACCCGGAGGTGCCCCGGGCCGCCGAGGGCGGCGCCGGCGCGGACCGCGATCCCGGCGCGGGCGAGGACGTCGACCACCTCCGCCTCGTCGCCGTCGCCGAGGTCGATCCAGGCGAAGTTGGCCTCGCTGTCGGCGCTGAGGAGGCCGAGCTCGCGGACGCGCTCCTCGACGAACAGGCGTTCGACCAGGTTCTTCTCCACCCGGTCGATGACGTCGTCCTGGTGGCGGATCGCCTCCGCCCCGGCGGCCTGGGCGAGGTGGCTGACGCTGAAGGGCTGGCGGACGGCGTCAACCGCCGACCGGAACTGGGGGGAGCAGAGGGCATAGCCAACCCGGGTTCCCGCGAGGCCGTAGCACTTGCTGAAGGTCCTGAGCAGGACGAGGTTCGAGAACCGGTCGAGAAGGTCGCGGCTCGCGCCCGGGTCGTCGGTCGCCTGGTACTCGATGTAGGCCTCGTCGAGGATCACGGTGACGTGAGCGGGCACGTCCTCGAGGAAGGCGCCGATCCGATCCGCCGCGAGGTACGTCCCAGTGGGGTTGTTGGGGTTGCAGACGATCACCAGCTGGGTCGCGGCGGTGATCTCGGCGGCGAGCGCCTCGAGGTCGTGGCGCTCCTCCGCGTCGAGCGGCGCCCGGAGCTCACGCGCCCCCGACAGCGGCGCCAGGTAGGGGTACATCGAGAACGCGGGCCAGGCGAACAGGAGCTCGGAGCCGGGCTCGCAGAGCGCCTCGGCGGCCGCCAGGAGCAGCTCGCAGGAGCCGTTTCCGACCGCGATCCTGCCTGGCTCGGTCTCGTGGCGCTCGGCGATCCGCCGGCGAAGCACGGCCGCCTCGGGGTCCGGGTAGCGGTTGACGTCGGCGGCCGCCCGCCTGATCGCCTCCACCACCGCAGGGTGGGGCGGGAAGGGCGATTCGTTTGAGGCGAGCTTGATCGCGTCGGCGGTCTCCGCTCGCGCAGTCGCCTGCTCGAGCGACGCGCCGGCCTGGTAGCTCGGAATCCTGGCGAGCTTCTCGGCGAAGGTGACGCTCATGGCGGCGTATTGTCCACCCTCTTACGCAGCCGCACGGCCTTCACCCCCGCCCGGGGGTGAACCCTCTCGGCGCCGTCCCGCCCCCAGCCGCGGGCTCGATAGAAGCCGAGGGCGCGTTCGTTGGCCGCGAAGGTCCACAGGTACATCTCGACGAACCCCCGCCGGCCGGCCTCCCGCTCGGCCTCGCCGATCAGCGCGGTGCCGATGCCGCTGCCCCATGCCGACGGCTCGACGTAGATCGCGACCAGCTCAGGGATCTCGGGGGCGATGTCCTCGTCGCGCCCCGGCGCGGCGACGTAGCAGTAGCCGGCGAACTCCCCGTCGAGCTCCGCCACCCGGCTGAACGAGTCTCCCTCGGGGCTGGCGAGCCCCGCCCCGATCTCCGATCGCCAGCGCTCGACCGGGAGATCCTCGAGGCGCTCGTCGGGGACGATCCCGCGGTAGCCGACTCGCCATCCGGCGGCGATCACGTCGACGACGGCCTCGGTGTCGGCGGACGTCGCCTCCCTGATCGCGATCCCGGGGCCCACCGCTCCCCTACTGGGCGGCCTGCAGGTCCGAGCGGAGATCCTGGGCATCACCGAGGTAGGTGTGCGCGGGGCGGTGGTCGGCCGGCGCGTAGTAGTGGAGCAGGACCCGGATCACCGACTTCATCGAGTTGGGAACGTCGATCTCCCGCGCGCACAGCAGGGGCACAGCGTCGAGGCCGAGGTTGCGCGCGGCGACCGCCGGGAACTCGGCGTTCAGGTCGTGGGTGGAGGTGAAGATGCAGCTCACCATCCGCTCGGGCTCGAGCCCGTTGCGCGCCATCAGCTCGCGCATCAGCGCCTCCGTGCCCTCGACGATCGCCTCGGGGTTGTTGCGCTCCACCCGGATCGCGCCGCGCACCGCCCACAGGCGCTCCTCCCCGCTCATCTCCGGCCCTCCATTGGCCGGGAATCTTCCCAGAGCGATCGCACCTCATCCTCACCGAGGCGCCGGGCCTCGCCTTCCTCCAGGTCGCCGAGCTCGAGCGATCCCACCCGGACCCGCCTGAGCGACTCGACCCGGTTGCCGATCGCCTCGGCCATCCGCCGCACCTGGCGCTTGCGCCCCTCTCGGATCGTCACCTCGATCTCCCGCTCCCCGACCCGCTCGACCCGCGCCCGCCCCGTCTGCCCCTCCTCGAGCCGGACCCCGCGGCGCATGCTCTCGAGCTCCCGGCCCGACGGCGGACGGGCGAGCAGCACCCGGTAGGTCTTCGCCACCCCATAGCGCGGGTGGGTGAGCCTGTTGGCGAGCTCGCCGTCATTGGTGAGCAGTAGTAGCCCGGTCGAGTCCACGTCCAACCGGCCGACTGGATAGAGTCGCCGCGGCGAGTCCACCAGCTCGGTGACGGCGTGCCGCCGGCCGGGCTCGCGCGCGGTCGAGACTACCCCCGCCGGCTTGTTCACCGCCCACACCTCGCGCTGCTCTCGAGCCACCGTGCGCCCGTCCACCTCGACCCCCCTCCCCTCGGCGATGTCCCGCGCCGGGTCGGTGATCACCTCTCCGCCCACCCTGACCCGGCCGGCCCGAATCAGCTCTTCGGCGGCGCGTCGCGAGGCGACGCCGGCATGGGCGAGGTACTTGGCGAGCCTCACCCGCTCATTTTCTCCGGCAGGGGCCGGCGGCTTCCCCGCGGCCGGCGCCGCGCCCTTCACACCGGAGCGGGGCGCCGCCGATGACGCCGACCCTAGGCCGCCACCGCGGTCTCTCGTCCGCGAAGGGCGCCGAGGATCCCGACGACCAGGATCCAGAGCAGGCCGAGGAGGAAGGCGAAGAACCCCACCGGGCCCGCAAAGCTCCCGACACCGAGGACGATCGCGGCCCACGCGAGCCAAGTGGGCAACGCGCCGCTTCGGACCGCCGAGATCCCGGTCGAGAGCAGGAAGGTGGACATGCCGATTACGAACGGGAGGAAGAAGTCGTAATCGATGGCGTTGATCGCGCTCAGGGCCACTGGATCGATGTCATCGGCGCGCTGGGCGAGCGCGAGATGGATCGTCGCCGCCACGCCGAGTCCTGTGGCGATCACGACCAGGGCCCCGAACGAAACCGACGGGAGGATTGCGCCCTCGCCTCCGGCTGCACGCAGCGTCGCACGAATCCAGCCGGCGAAGAACAGCAGGAATACGGCCGCTAAAGCGATCACGACCGCCCCGATTGCCTGCTTGGTGTCGTGATCGCCGTAGTAGCTGGCGAGCTCCTGCGCGCTCTTCTTCGCCGGATCCTGGCCGGACCCGGTCAGTCCGAACGCGACGACGGTCGACACGACGAAGAGCACGCCGCACAGCGGCGCCGCCCAGTTGCCTCGGTTCATGCTTTCTCCTTCTCCCTTCTCGACCGCCCCTGGCGGGTCGGAGTCTTTCAGCTGGGGAGGACCGCGGTTGGTGAATTCGATCAGCAGCCGCCGAGCTTGCGGAGCTTGCGGCGGTAGATCCTCATGTCGTGGTGGTTCCAGTCGGCGTGGGTCTGGCCGCGGAACCGGGGGTCGAGCTCCTTGTAGAAGGGGGAGGAGAGGCTCTCGTTGTGGCCGATCACGTACTTGACCTTGATCCCGAACCGGCAGCGGAGGTACCGGGTGAGCTTCAAGGAGTGGCGAAGCTCGGGCTTGTCATGGAGGATCTGGGCGTCGCTTCGGCCCACGTGCTCGATCCCGATCGCGACGTAGTTGAGGCCGACCGTGTGCCGGCAGCGAATCGATACCGGGACGAGCTTGTAGATCCGGCCTTTCGGGGAGACGACGAAGTGGGCGCAAACTCCGGGGAGCTCATGGAACTCGACGTCTGGAACGTCGGGGGCGAAGGTGTTCCACACCTCCCTCGCGGTGTCGGTCACCGAGTAGTGCTCGACGATCGTCCTCGGGTGGCGAAGGCGCCACTGGTACTGGCCGTAATGGCGCTTGGAGTAAGCGGCCATCTCTCGCTTGCGATGCTTCGGGAAGGGGATCAGCCACTTGCGGATGTTGGGCCTCGGCGCTCCGGCCGAGGCCGCGCGGGCGCCTGCTGCTCGCCGCGCCTGGAGCTCCCTGGTCACCGCCACCACCGCCCTCGCGTTCCGGCGGGCGGCCCTTCCGCTCAGCTTCCCGCGGCCGAACTCGACCACGAACGCCCTCGAGCCGGGGAACCGGTGCTTCTCCCAGCCAATCGCCGTGCCCGGCAGACCGAGTCCCCTGCAGCTCGTCCGCATCCCGGCGAGCTTCGCGTAGCGCCGTGCAATCCGGGGGCGCCCGTGACAGGCGAGCACCGCCCCCCAGGGCTGGTGGTACCAGATCGAGACGTCCGGACGGATCAGGTCCACCAGGCGGCGGACCGCCCGTGACTCGGGCTCCGAGAACGGGTGCGGCCCCGGGTAGTAGCCGCTCGAGCGCGGGACGTCGTCCTGCCAGCGGTAGGAGAAGTTGCGGTTCAGGTCGACGCCGTGGGCATTCACCCGGGTGCCCCTCTTCAGCCCGTCCGGATTGACGGCGTTCACGACCCAGATCTGGGCACCCTGGACGTCGCGGTGGTTGCGGCGAAGCTCGCGGGTGACCCGCAGCCCGGCCCGCTCGTCGCCGTGGATGACCCCCACCACCAGGCCGACCCGGGCTGCACTCGGATCTCCGAGCCGGACGGCGGTCAGCGCCCGGCCGTCGACCGAGTGGCCGAAGACGAACTTGGAGGGAAGCGCCTCCGTCCCCGCCCCGGCGCCGCCCACGGGCAGCGCGGTGACAGGGACGACGAGGGCCAAGGCGAGGGCCGCTGCCGCGAGCAGCCGCGGATCGGCCCAGCTCCGGGGGCGGGCGCCCCGGCGCCCGCTCACGAGCTCCGCTGCTCGCCCGCCTTCAGCAGCCGCTCGCGGAGCTCGCGCTCGTCCTCCGGGGTGGGGTCGAACCGCGAGGGGTCGGGGAGGGCGTCGATCCCCGACAGGCCGAACAGCCTCTCGAACAGCTCGGTGGTCGCGTAGGTGACGGCGCCGAACCGCGTTCTCCCCCGCTCCTCCACGAGCCCCCGCTCGGTCAGGCTGCCCACCGCCGAATCGGAGGAGACGCCGCGAATGCGGGCGATCTCCGGACGCGAGACCGGCTGAAGGTAGGCGACGATCGCCAGCACCTCGGCCTGGGCCTGGGTGAGCGGGGGCGTCCTCGGCTTGCTCAACAGGCGTCGTGCCGCCTCCTCGGCCTCGGGGACCGTCGCCAGGGTGTAGCCGCCCGCGATCCGGCGCACGAGCAGGCCGCGGTCGCCGTCGTCGAGCTCGCGGTCCAAGGCCTCGACCGCCACCACCACCGCCTCTTCGTCGGCGTCGATCGCCTCGGCGAGCTCGGAGGCCGACACCGGCTCCGGGGAGAGGAACAGCAGCGCCTCGACGAGGGCACCGAGCGGCCGCCCCTCCCGGGGGCCGGGGTCGCCCTGGCCGTCGGTGCTCACCGGCCCGTCACCTCGATCGGCCCGAAGGCCCTCTTCTGCGTCCAGGTGGCCTCGCCGCGGCGATGGAGCTCGAGGAGGGCGAACAGGGTGACGGCCTGGGTGAAGCGATCCTCGTCGCCGAAGGCCTCGTCGAAGTCGATCGTCGTCCTCGCCGCGAGCAGGTCGCGCAACACCGTCAGCCGGCGATGGAGGGAGACGGTTCTGCGAATGTGGCGGACGTCGACGTCAGGGGGCGTCGCCAGGAGGTCCCCGAGGGCAACACCGAGGCGATCGGGGTCGTACACCGGCCGGGCGGCCGCGAGGGCGGCCTGGCGAAGCCCTGCCGGAGGCTGCGCCGAGCGGTACAGGAATGGCCCCTCCGCCTCGAGCCGGGCGACGAGCTCCCTCGCCGCCGCGGTGTAGCGGCGGTACTCGAGCATTCGGGCGAGTAGCTCGTCGGCGGCCTCCTCGGGGCCAAGCTCGTCTTCCTCCTCCCCGCGCGGGAGCAGCAGGCGGGACTTCAGCTCCAGGAGCGCTGCGATCAGGACCAGGAACTCGGTCACGGCCTCCAGGTCGAGGTCGCCGGTTTCCTCCAGGTGCTCGACGTAGGCGATCACGACCTCCCCGAGCTCGACCTCGGCGAGGCTGATCTCCTCGCGCAGCAGCACCGCGAGCAGGAGGTCGAACGGCCCCTGGAAGACGTCGAGGTCGAGTTCGAGCTCGGCGACCGCGCTCACGGGCCCAAGATAGTGAGATCTTCGGTCATCGAACCCGCAGGGGGATACTCCGCCGGGATGCCGAGCGAGAACCTGGAGCTGACCCGGAGGATCTACCGGCGCTGGGAGGAGGGCGACTTCAGCTCCGTCGAGTGGGCGCACCCCGAGATCGAGTTCGTGCCCGCCGACGCCTGTTCACGATCCGGGACGGCCGGGTGGTCCGACTGGCGCTGTTCGCGGACCCCGCCGAGGCGCGCCGGGCCGCGGACCTCCGTGGCTGACATTCTCGCCTAGCCGGCCGGGCCGATGCCCATCGCCTCGCGGACGTCGGCGAGGACCTGTGAGGCGATCGTCCGCGCCTTGTCGGCGCCGGTCGACAGGGTCTGTTCCAGGGCGGCCTCGTCGGGCCGGAGCTCCTCGTAGCGGTCGCGGACCGGCGCCAGGAACTCGACCACGGCCTCGGCCACGGCGGCCTTGAAGTCGCCGTAGCCCGAACCCTCGAACTCGCGCTCCACTTCCTCCGGGGTGGTCGCGCGAACGACGGCGAGGATCTCGATCAGGTTGGCGATCCCCTCCTTGCCCTCGCCGCGCCTCACCTCCGAGCCCGAGTCGGTGACCGCGCTCTTCACCTTCTTGGTGACCGCGACCGGCTCGTCGAGCACGTAGACGGTCCCCTGCGGGGTGCCGCCGGTGGTCGCCATCTTGCTGGTCGGATCCTGGAGGTCCATGATCCGGGCGCCGACCTCCGGGATTCGGTGCTCGGGCTCGACCAGGAGCTCGCCGAAGCGCTCGTTGAAGCGCCGCGCGACCTCGCGCATCAGCTCGATGTGCTGGCGCTGGTCCTCGCCGACCGGGACCTCGTCGGCGCGGTAGGCGAGCACGTCGGCGGCCTGGAGGACCGGATAGAAGAACAGGGCGGCGGAGACCAGCTCCCGCTGGCGGGCGGACTTCTCCTTGAACTGGTGCATCCGGTTGAGGTCACCGTGGGCGGTCAGCGCCGAGAGCAGCCAGGTGAGCTCGGTGTGCTCGCGCACGTCGGACTGGCGAAAGAGGATGCAGCGCTCGGGCTCGAGCCCCGCGGCGAGCAGGACGGCGGTGGTGTCATAGAGGTTCGACCGCAGCTCCGCAGGGTCCCAGGGAACCGAGATCGCGTGCAGATCGACGATGCAGTAGATCGCCGGGTCGCCGCGGTCCTGGCCCTCGACGTACTGGCGGATCGCGCCGATGTAGTTGCCGAGGTGCTTTCGCCCGGTCGGCTGGATGCCGCTGAAGATGCGCATGGCGGCGAGAGTCTAGGCGGCGGTCGTCAGGTGGAGCCGTCGGCGCCGACCGCCACGCCGGCGGGCACCGCCTCGTGCTCGGGATGACCGCGGGTGTGTCCCAGCTCGGCGCAGCGGGCGCACTCGCCCGCGGGCGCCGCCCGCGGGGCCTCGCGCGCCTCCCTGCGGCGCGGGTTCTCGATCCCGACCCCCGCGATCACACCCCCGACGATCATCAGGACGCCGGCCAGGCCGAGGCCGAGGTGGAAGCTGTCCTCGGACGCGCTTGTCACCGCGGCATCGATCTCCTTCGCCTCCTGGCTCGTCAATCCGCCGGTATCCGCCGCCGCGAGCGGCTTCTTCTTCGCGTCGGAGACGGCGCTTTGGCCCTTGGCGCTGAGCGGCTGGCCGTTGAGATTCTGATCGATCTGGGACTTGAAGCTGCCCGAGATCACCGCCCCGAGGATTGCAATCGCGAGCAGCCCGGCCACCCGGGAGACGCCGTTGTTGATCCCCGACGCCACTCCGACGTGGCGCTCCTCGACCGAGTCGAGCGCAGTCGCGGTCAGCGGGGCAACGGTCGCAGAGAGGCCCAAGCCGAAGACGAGGATTCCGGGAAGGATGTCGGTGACGTAGTTCGCGTCCGCGTTCACCCGGGTCAGCAGAAGCAGGCCGAGGCCGCCGACGATCGGCCCGATCGCCATCGGCAGTCGCGGCCCGATCCCGGTGGAGAACTTTCCGAACCGCGGGGAGAGGACGAAGAGGAGCAGCGAGATCGGGGTGGTCGCGAAGCCCGCCCCCAACGGCGAGTAGCCGACCGTCTGCTGGAGGAACAGGGTGATGAAGAAGAAGGCGCCGATCAGGCCGGCGTAGACGATCAGGGTCTCGACGTTGGTCACCGCGAAGTTCCGGACCCTGAACAGGGAGAGGTCGAGCATCGCGTGCCGGTAGCGCGACTCCCAGATCAGGAAGGCGGTGAAGAGCGCGATCCCGGCCACCAACGGGACCCAGACCATCGGCGCGCCCCAGCCGTGGGTCGGCTGCTGGATCAGGGCGAAGACCGGCCCGCCGAGCCCGGCGGCGGACATCACGATCCCGAGCCAGTCGATCGCCCGGTCGGCCTGCGGGTCCCGGCTCTCCTGGACGTAGTGCCTGGTCAGCAGCACGGTGAAGACGACCAGCGGCACGTTCACCCAGAAGATCGCGCGCCACGAGAACGCCTCGATCAGCGCCCCGCCGCCGGCGGGTCCGATTACGGTCGCGATCCCGGTCCAAGCGGTCCAGGTTCCGACGGCCTTGCCACGCTCCGGACCCTCAAAGGTCGCCGCTAGGATCGCGAGCGAGCCCGGAACCAGGAGGGCCCCCGCCAGCCCCTGGGCGGCGCGGGCGCCGATCAGGACGCCGGTGCTGGGCGCGACGGCGCAGGCCGCCGAGGTCGCCCCGAAGCCGATCAGCCCGAGGACGAACATCCGCCTGCGCCCGAACTGGTCACCGAGGGAACCTCCCACCAGGAGCAGGGAGACGAGCGCGAGCAGGTATGCCTCCACCACCCACTGCTGGTCGGCGAGCCCGGTGTTGAGATCGTCGCTGATCGACGGGAGCGCGACGTTGACCACGGTGGCGTCGAGGAAGACGATCGTCGAGCCGAGAATCGTCCCCACCAGGGTGAAGAGCTTGCGCCTCCCGTCGCTCATCCTCCACCGATCGTAGAGAAGCGGTCAACCCGCGAGGCGCCCTTTAGGGCGGGCGGCTACGGCTCGGGGGGCTCGCGGAGCTGGTGGGCGGCGGTGAAGAAGTTCCGTTGCGCCAAGGTGACCGCCACCAGGGCGGCGATCGCGGTGGCGCCGAGGAGGACGTACAGAAGGATCAGCTGGAGGCGGACGGCGTCGGTGGGATTCGCCCCCGCCAGGAGCATCCCCACCATCGTCCCCGGGAAGAAGATCAGCCCGGTGGTCTTGGTCGAGTCGACCAGGGCGATCATCCCGGAGCGGAGGCTGCGGCGGGCGATCGGCGCCACCGCCTCCGAGGAGGTCGCGCCGAGCGCCAGGGTCGCCTCGATCCGGTGGGCGGAGTCGTGGACGTCGTCGCCGAGTCGGTTCAGCGCCACCGCCGCCGAGGTCATCGCGTTGCCGACCACCATCCCCCCGACCGGCACCAGGTAGCGCGGCGTCGCCTTGAAGATCCCGAGCGCGACCACCAGGCCGAGGGTGAGGGCGCCGGCGAGGGCGAGCGCGATCAAAAGCGGCCAGAAGGCGCCGGGGACGCTCTTGGCCCGGGCGCGCGCCTGCAGCGCCCCGAACAGGACCATCACCGAGATCAGAACGATCACGAACGCGAGCTGGTCCTGGTCGAAGATCAGCTTGATCACGTACCCGATCGCGGTCAGCTGGATCAGCGAGCGCACCACCGCGATCCCGATGTCCTCCTCGAGCCCGGCGCCCCGCCACCACGAGACGGCTGCGGCGAGCGCCACCAGGGCCAGCGCCGCCGCCACCTCCCCGAGGCTGACCGAGATCGAGGAGCTCACCCGGCCCGCTCCCGGGCCAGCGTCGCGGCGACCGGCCCCTGCGCGATCATCCTGCCGGCATCGATCCTGACTACGTACCCCGCCAGCCGCCGCGCCTGCTCGAAGTCGTGGGTGACGAGGACGATCGAGATCGAGGTCCGGGCCCGGAGATCGCGGAGGGTTGCCTCGACGGCGTCCCGCGCCCCCTCGTCCAGCGCCGAGGTCGGCTCGTCGAGCAGCAGCACCCGCGGCTCGAGCGCCAGCGCCCGGGCGAGCATCACGCGCTGCTGCTCACCCACCGAGAGCCGACCTGAATCCCGCTCGGCAAAGCCGGGATCGAGCCCGGCCAACCCGAGCGCCCGCCCCGGGTCGAAGCCGTTCAGCTCGCGCCCGGCGAGCCTGGGCCCGAAGGCGACGTTGTCGGCGACGGTCCCGTCGATCAGCGCCGGCAGCTGCGGCACCAGGCAGACCTCGCGGCGAAGGGCGAGCGGATCGCGCTCGCGAACGTCCTCCCCCGCATACAGCACCCGGCCCTGGTCCGGATCGGCGAGCCGGTTCAGCAACCTCAAGATCGTCGACTTCCCGCTCCCCGACGGCCCCGCGAGACAGCTCGCCCCGGCCGGGAGCCGCGCGCTGACATCGCTGAGCACGACCCTGCCGCCCCGCGAGTAGGTGACCGCCTGGAGCTCGAACAGCACCCGCCGATTATCTCCGCGCAGGGCCCGGGCCGGTCGGCAACCTCAACGGACCTCACCCGGGCCCGCGTACGTATTACGGGTGTGTCCCCTGCGGTCGCGACGGTTGCCGCGTACGCCGCCAGCCGCGAGGCTGTCGCCATGGAAGATGCCCCGCCGCCGAAGCGCCAGGCGGATCTCCATTTGGTTCGGCGGGCGCAGCGCGGCGACGGCGAGGCCCTTGAACGTCTGTTTCGGACCCACTGGCCGCGCGGCCATCGAGCCGCCTATCTGATCGTGCGCGACGCCGCCGTTGCCGAGGACATCGCCCAGGAGGCGTTCCTGGCGGCAGTGCGAACCCTCGACCGCTTCGACCGGCGCAGGCCGTTCGCGCCCTGGTTTCACCGCATCGTCGTCAACCGGGCGATCGACGCGGTCCGGGCCCGAAAGCTGCGGGGGGAGGTCGGAGACGACGCGATCGAGCGCGTGGTCGCAGCCCAGCGCCAGCCGAGCTCGGAGCTGTCAGACGAGACGATCGCGGCCCTCGGCGACCTGCCGGATGAGCAGAGAGCGGTGGTCGTGATGCGCTATCTGCTCGAGTACACCCCCGGCGAGATCGCCAGGGCCCTCGACCTGCCGCGGGGCACCGTCAACTCGAGGCTGCGCAGGGCGCTCGACCGCCTCGCGATCGAGCTGGAGGAGCCGAGATGAACGAGCGGCGCCTTCGCGCGCGACTCCGCGATGCGACCGTGCCGGGCGAACGGGAGGCCGTCGCTCGAACCTGGGAGATCGTCCGTCGCGCCTACGCCGAGCGCCGGCCGGCGCCGGCCGCGAGCAGGTGGCGTTTGGCACCGGCGCTGGCGGCGGCGGCACTGCTCGCGCTGCTCCTGCTCCTGAGCCCCGCCGGGGCGAAGATCCGCGACTGGATCGATGATGCGCTCAGGCCCGGCCACAAGCCGGCGGCGCCGGCCCTCACCTCGCTTCCCGCTCCCGGCCGGATCCTGGTCGAGTCGAAGCAGGGTCCCTGGGTCGTGAACGGCGACGGGTCGGCGCGGCTGCTCGGGTCCTACACGCAGGCCTCCTGGTCCCCCAATGGCCTCTACGTCGTCGCCACCCACGGCGGCCAGCTAGTCGCCCTCGAGCCCGACGGCGACGTCCGCTGGACGCTGACCCGGCCCGGCAGGGCCGCGTTCCCCGACTGGCAGCAGCCCGACGGCTATCGAATCGCGTATCTCAGCGGCCATTCGCTTCGCGCCGTCGCCGGTGACGGCACCGGCGACCGCCTCGTGGCCCCCCGCGTCGCGCGCGTTCCCCCGAAGTGGAGGCCCGGCCACCGGCACATTCTGGCCTACGTCGACGCCAAGGGGACGCTCTGGGTGAGGAGCGCCGACTCCGGTCGCCCGGTGCTCCGGGTCCCGCGCTCGAGCGTCAGGGAGCTCCAGTTTTCGGCCAACGGGAATTGGCTGGCGCTCGACTATGGCTCCGCCCTGCACGTCGGCCGCCCGACGGGCGGGGATGGCGGAGCGGCAACAAGGGAGCGGCCAGGCACGGCGATCAGCGCCCTTCAGTTCAGCCCGGGCGGGACCAAGATCGCGTTCGTGCGTCGCTCCGGTGAATCGGCGGGACTGCGCAGCCAGCTGGTGATCGGGGGCATCCACCGCGGGGCCACCATCCGCGAGCGACCCCTGTTCGCCGGCCCGGGCCGCTTCACCGACGTCGCCTGGTCCCCGAACGGCCGCTGGTTGCTGGTCGCCTGGAAGGACGCCGACGAGTGGCTCTTCATCAACGTCCGCCACCCGAGCTTGATCCGCGCCGTCGCCAACATCTCCCGCCAGTTCGACCCCGGCGGGACCGGGCGGGCGCCGTTCCCACGGGTCAGCGGCTGGTGCTGCCCGCCCTGAGAATCCGTCCGGGGGCGAATCGGGCCTTGCTGGCGATTCACTGAACCCATCGACAACAATCGTCGAATGGCAAAGGCCCGACCCAAGGACCGGACCCTCGGCCCGAGGGAGAAGCTGCCGAGCGGGCTGAAGCCGATGCTCGCGAAGCCGGCGCCGCTGCCCGAGAGCGACGACGGGCAGTGGGCGTACGAGATCAAGTGGGACGGGGTGCGGGCGCTCGGGCTCGCCGAGCACGGCGGGTGGCGGATGTACAGCAGGCGGGGCGAGGAGATCACCGCCCGCTATCCCGAGCTGGCCCCGCTCGCCGAGCAGATCGCCGACCACGACGCGATCCTCGACGGCGAGGTGGTGGCGCTCGACAAGCACGGCAGGCCGCGGTTCCAGCTTCTCCAAGCGCGGATGGGGCTGACCTCGGCGGCGGCGGTGCGCCAGCGGGCGGCGGCGCGGCCGGTCGACTACGTGATCTTCGACCTCCTCCACCTCGACGGTCACTCGACCCGCGAGCTTCCCTACAGCGAGCGGCGAGAGCTGCTCCAGTCGCTGAAGCTCGACGGGCCTCGCTGGCGCATTTCCCGGGCGCGCTCGGAGGGCGGCGCCCGGCTGCTAGAGGCGGCCCGACGCCAGGGGCTCGAGGGGATCGTCGCCAAGCGTTGCGACAGCCCCTATCGCCCGGGGAAGCGGACCGGTGAGTGGATCAAGGCCCGGGTGTGGCGGCGGCAGGAGTTCGTGATCGGCGGCTGGATCCCGGGGGAGGGCCGGCGGGCGAACAAGGTCGGCTCGCTGCTGGTCGGCTACTGGGACAAGCGCCCCGACGAGGCCACCGAGGAGAGCCCGCAGCGCCTGGTCCTCGCCGGCGGCGTCGGCTCCGGGCTGAAGGAGTCCGACCTCGACTTCCTCACCCGTGAGCTCGGCAAGCGCAAGCGCGCCGAGAGCCCCTTCGACGTCGGCGGCCCCCGGGGCCCGAAGGCACGCCTGGCGCGCTTCTGCGAGCCCGAGCTGATCTGCGAGGTCTCGTGGACCGAGTGGACCGACGAGGGAACCCTGCGCCAGCCGGCGTTCAAGGGCATGCGCGACGACAAGGATCCGCGGGACGTCGTCCGGGAGAGCTGACGCGGCCGTCGCAGCGATGAGTTTCGGGCCCCGCAGCAGTCGTAAGGACCAATGCAACGCCGCTCGCGGGTATCCGCCCGCCGGTGTCGAAAGGTACCCTCCGGGTAGACGGACGAAGGGTGGTCAGCTAGTCATGGCTAGAGCGATCTGGAGTGGCTCGATCAGCTTCGGGCTGCTGAACGTGCCGGTGAAGCTGTACTCGGCGGTCTCCAAGCAGACCGTTCGCTTCCGCGAGCTCCGCGAGGGCGACGGCTCCAGGATCCGCCACAAGCGGGTCTCCGAGGCGGACGGCAAGGAGGTCCCGTTCGAAAAGATCGTGAAGGGCTACGAGTTCGCCCCGGACCAGTACGTGGTCCTCAGTCGCGACGAGCTCGCCGAGCTCGACCCGAAGAAGACCCGCGCGATCGAGATCCAGGACTTCGTCGACCTCGAGGAGATCGACCCGATCTACTTCGAGCACCCCTATTACCTCGGCCCGGACAGGGGCGCGGAGCGCGCCTACGCCCTCCTGGTGGAGGCGATGCGCGAGGAGCGCAAGGTCGCCATCGCCCGCTTCGTCCTTCGCAACAAGGAGCACCTGGCCGCGATCCGTCCGATGGGGGACGTGCTCACCCTGGCGACGATGCGCTTCCACGACGAGGTCGTCTCCCCCCAGGACCTCGACGGCGAGGTGCTGGAGGAGAAGCCGAGGAAGCCCGAGAAGCGCGAGGTGGAGATGGCGAGGCAGCTGATCTCCTCGCTCTCGAGCCATTTCGAGCCCGACAAGTACCGCGACGAGTACCGCGAGGAGCTGCTCGGGCTGCTCGAGCGGAAGGCCTCGGGCAAGGAGGTCGTGTCGGCCCCGAGCGAGGAGCCGAAGCCGACCAAGGCGCCGGATCTGATGGCGGCGCTCGAGCAGAGCCTCGCGGCGGTCCGGGGAGAGAGCGCCGGCGACGGCTCGGACGGGGCCGCAGAGCCGAAGCGAAAGGCGCCGGCGAAGCGAAAGCCGACCGCCCGCCGCAAGTCGACCACCTCGAAGCCCAGGGCGAAGGCTGGCAGCAAGTAGAGAAGTCACGGTCGGCAACCGCCGGCTGAGCCTCACCAACCTCGACAAGGTCCTCTACCCGAAGACCGGCTTCACCAAGGCCGAGGTGATCGACTACTACGCGCGGATCGCGGATGCGATCCTCCCCCACCTCCGTGGCCGACCGATCACCCTGAACCGGTTCCCGAACGGGGTCGGCGCGGGCTCGTTCTACGAGAAGCGCTGTCCCGAGCACCGCCCGAGGTGGGTGAAGACGGCCACCGTCGCCTCCGACCGGGCGGGGCGGATCGGCTTCTGCCTGTGCGAGAACGTCTCCACCCTGATCTGGCTCGCCCAGCTCGCCTCGCTCGAGATCCACCCCTCGCTCTCCCGGGCGAATCACATGGAGCGGCCGACGGTGGTCGCCTTCGACCTCGACCCGGGAGCGCCGGCGGACGTGCTCGACTGCTGCCGGATCGCAATCCGCCTCCGCGACCTGTTCGAGGGGCTCGGGCTGGAGAGCTTTCCGAAGACCTCGGGGTCGAAGGGGATCCAGGTCTACGTTCCCCTGAACCGGCCGACCTCCTACGGCGAGACCCGCCCGTTCGCCCAGGCGGTCGCCCAGCTGCTCGAGAAGCAGCACCCCGACGAGGTCGTCTCCCGGATGACGAAGAAGCTCCGCCGTGGCAAGGTCCTGGTCGACTGGAGCCAGAACCACCGCCACAAGACCACCGTCGCCGTCTACTCGCTGCGGGCCCGGGAGCGGCCGACGATCTCGACCCCGCTCGAGTGGGGGGAGGTCGAGCGAGCCCTTCGGCGCGAGGACCGCGACTCACTGGCCTTCGAGGCCGCCGACGTCCTCCGCCGGGTGAAGCGGAAGGGCGAGCTGTTCGAGCCGGTCCTGAAGGTCAGGCAGGCCCTGCCGGAGCTTGGCGCCGCCTCGGGATCCTAGTCCTCCGGGGGCTGGCGGATGACCGGGTTGCGGTTGGCGGCCACCTCGTCGAGGCGGCGGACGGGGGTCGTGTAGGGGGCGTTCCGGGCGATCGCCGGGTCGTCCTCGGCCTCGGCCAGGAGCTCGTCGACGGCGGCGGCGAAACCGTCGAGGGTCTCCATGGTCTCGGTCTCGGTCGGCTCGACCATCAAGGCCTCGTCGACCAGGAGGGGGAAGTAGACCGTCGGGGGATGGAAGCCGAAGTCGAGCAGCCGCTTGGCGACGTCGACGGTCCTCACCTTGAGCTCGCGCTTGGCGGGGGCGCCGGAGAGGACGAACTCGTGCATCGGAGTCCGGTCGAAGGCGACCGGGAGGTACCTGCCGGGACGCCCTGCGCGGAGGCGGGCGAGGAGGTAGTTGGCGTTGAGGACGGCCGCCTCGGACGCCTCCTGGAGCCCGTCGCCGCCGAGGCTCGCGATGTAGGCGTAGGAGCGGACGAACACCCCGAAGTTGCCCTGGAAGCCGCGCAGCCGGCCGATCGACTTGGGGCGGTCGAAGTCGAGGTCGAAGCGGGGCTCGCCGCCGTTCTGGCCCTCCCGGCGCACCACCTGGGGCCGCGGCAGGAAGGGCTCGATCTGATCGCTGACGGCGATCGGCCCTGCGCCGGGTCCGCCGCCCCCGTGGGGCTGTGAGAACGACTTGTGGAGATTGACGTGGACGATGTCGAAGCCCATGTCCCCCGGCCGGGAGCGGCCCATGATCGCGTTCAGGTTGGCGCCGTCGTAGTAGAGCGTCCCTCCCGCCCCGTGCACGATCGACGCGATCTCCGCGATGTTCTCGTCGAACAGGCCGAGGGTGTTGGGGTTGGTCAGCATCAGGCAAGCGGTCTCGTCCCCCGCGTTCGCGCGGAGGTCGTCGATGTCGACGCCGCCGCGCGCGTCGGTGGCGATCTTCACCACCTCGTAGCCCGCCATCGTCACCGTGGCTGGGTTCGTCCCATGGGCGGTGTCCGGGGTGAGGACCTTGGGGCGATGCTCGCCGCGGTCGGCGTGGTACGCGCGGGTGAGGAGGAGGCCGGCGAGCTCGCCGTGGGAGCCCGCCGAGGGCTGGAGGCTGACGTGTGGAAGGCCGCAGATCTCAGCCAGCGCGACCTGGAGGCGCCACATCAGCTCGAGGGCGCCCTGTGCCCGGCCCGGGTCCTGGGCCGGGTGCAGGCGCGCGTGCCCGGGAAGCGCCGCCACCCGCTCGTTCAGGCGGGGGTTGTGCTTCATCGTGCACGAGCCGAGCGGGTAGAAGCCGGTGTCGATGTCGAAGTTGCGCCGCGAGATCCGGTTGTAGTGCCGGACGATCTCCGGCTCGGAGACCTCGGGAAGCTCGGCCGGGCGCTGGCGCAGGAGCCGATTCGGGATCAGCTCCTCGAGCGGGGGCTCCGGGACATCGGCCTCCATCGGGGCGGCGGCGCGCCGGCCCTCCACCGAGCGCTCGAAGATCGTCGTGGCGCGCTCGCGCTGCATCGGCGACGGAGTCGCCCCCGGCCCGGGGGGGCGCTCGACGGTCACCTTCGAGGGCGCCCCGCTCTCGGTCACGAGGTCACCTCCTCGACCGCGCGAGCGGGGGCCTCGGAGCCCGCCACCGCCCGGCCGAGCGCGTCGGCGAGGCGGTCGATGTCGGCGCGCCCGCGCCGTTCGGTGAGGGCGATGAGGAGGCCGTCCTCGTACTCGGGGTAGTCGCCCCCGAGCGGGTGCCCGGCCCCGATCCCCTCCGCCGCGCAGCGCTCGAGCGCCTCGGCCACCGGCGCCTCCAGCCGGACCGCGAACTCGCGGACGACCGGAGCCTCGTGCAGAACCTCGACCCCGTCGACCGACGCCAGCCGGTCGCGGGCGTAGGCGGTGCGGCGGACGAGGAGCTCGCCGAGCTCAACGAACCCGCGCTTGCCGAGCCAGGCGAGGTGGACCATCCCGGCGAGGGCGTTCAGCGCCTGAGCGGTGCAGATGTTGTGGGTCGCCTTCTCGCGGCGAATGTGCTGCTCGCGGGTCTGGAGGGTGAGGACGAAGCCGCGGCGGCCGTCGGCGTCGGTGGTCTCCCCGGCGATCCGGCCGGGCATCCGGCGGATGTGCGTCTCGGTGCCGCAAAAGAAGCCGAACGAGGGGCCGCCGTAGTCGAGCCGGTTGCCGAGCGGCTGCCCCTCGCCGACGGCGATGTCGGCACCGCACTCGCCCGGCGGCTTCAGCACCGAGAGGGCGATCGGGTCGCAGGCGACGACCGCCAGCGCCCCGCGCTCCCTGGCGGCGGCGGCGAGAGGCTCGAGGTCCTCCACCGCGCCGAGAAAGTTGGGCTGCTGCAGGAAGACGGCGGCGGTGTCCTCGTCGATCGCGTTGGCGAGCGCGGCGGCGTCGGTGACGCCCTCCTCCAGACCGACCTCGACCAGCTCCGAGCCGAAGCCGGCGCCGTAGGTTACGAGCGACTCGCGGCTGTGCGGGTGAAGCCCGCGGGAGGCGACCAGCTTGGGGCGCTTGGTCGCGCCGATCGCGAGGTACGCCGCCGAGGCGACCGCGGAGGGCCCCTCGTACAGCGCCGCGTTCGAGACCGGAAGCCCGGTCAGCTCCGACATCGCCGTCTGGAACTCGAACATCACCTGGAGCCCGCCCTGGGAGATCTCGGCCTGGTAGGGGGTGTAGGGGGTGAGGAATTCCGAGCGCGAGATGATCGCGTCGACGATCGCGGGCACGTAGTGGTCGTACATCCCAGCGCCGAGGAAGCTGACCTCGGCCTCGGCGTGGACGTTCCGCCGGCTGAGCGCGGCGAGCTCCTCGTAGACCTCGGACTCGGGCTTTCCGGCGGGGAGATCGAGCGGCCTTCCGAGCCTCATCTCCGCGGGAATGTCCTCGAACAGCTCGTCGATCGAGGAGGCCCCGATCGCCGTCAGCATCTCCTTGCGGTCGGCATCGGTGGTTGAGGTGTACCGGGTCACAGAGCAACCATCGTAGACGCCGCTTTTGGCCGGCTCACCCGATCGCTCCTCGCGCGGGTGGTCAGGACTCCTCGAGCAGCTTTCTGTAGTCGTCCGAGTCGAGCAGCTGATCGGCCTCGGAGGGGTCCGAGATCTTCACCTTGACGAGCCAGCCCTCGCCGTAGGGGTCCTCGTTGATCCTCTCGGGGTTGTCGGCGAGGACCCCGTTGACGGCGCTGACCTCGCCCGACAGGGGTGCGAATACGTCTGAGACCGCCTTCACGGACTCGACCTCCGTGTAGGCCTGGTCCTTGGTCACCGTCGCCCCGACATCGGGCGGCTCGTAGAAGACAACCTCGCCGAGGGCGTCCTGGGCGTACCAGGTGATCCCGAAGGTCGCCTCCTCTCCCTCAATCCGGGCCCAGTCGTGCTCGGGGTGGTAGCGGAGATCCTCGGGGTAGCTCTCTTCGGCCATCGCCGGGAAACCTACCCATCCTTGCTGTAAAGCGGGCGCTTCGCGACCCGGGCGGGTCGGCGCTTGCCGCGGACGTCGATCTCGACCTCGGTCCCGGGCTCGTTCAGGTCCGATCGCAGGTAGCCCATCCCGATCCCGATCCCGAGCGAGGGCGACTGGGTTCCGCTCGTCACCTCGCCCACCTGCTGATCACCGGCCATGATCGGGTTCCCCTGGCGAGGGATCCCGGCGCCGGTGATCGTGAACGGGACCAGGACCTCGGCCGGGCCCTCCGCCCGGGTCCGGGCGCACGACTCGGCGCCGACGAACCCGGTCTCCTCCTTCACGCACCATCCGAGGGCGGCCTCGATCGGGTTGCGGTCGGTACTGAGGTCGTTGCCGTAGAGGCAGTAACAGACCTCGAGCCGCAGGGTGTCGCGGGCGCCGAGGCCGGCGGGAACGGCGCCGGCGCCGACCAGAGCGTCCCAGAGGGCCCCGGCGCCGCCAGGGTCGAGCAGCACCTCGACTCCGTCCTCGCCGGTGTAGCCCGTGCCGCAGACGAGTGCCGGCGAGCCGGCCACGGACAGCTCCGCCGCGTGAAAGCGGGCGGGGAGCTCGTCGTCGGCGAGGCGGGCGACGATCTCGCGCGCCCTGGGCCCCTGGACAGCGAGCATCGCGTAGCGATCGATCGCGTCCAGGCACTCGGCGTCGAGGTCCTCGGCGTGGGCCTGGAACCACTCCAGATCGGTGTCGTGGTTGGCGGCGTTGGTGACCGTCAGATAGCGGTCCTCGGCGAGCCGGTAGGTGAAGAGGTCGTCGAGGACGCCGCCGTCCTCCTGGCACAGGCACGAGTACTGCGCCCCGCCGACCTCGACCTTGGAGAGGTCGTTGGAGAGCAGGTGCTGGAGCAGCCGTTGGGCGTCGGGCCCCGCGGTCTCGATCTCCCCCATGTGCGAGACGTCGAACACCCCGCAGGATTCACGGACCGCGAGGTGCTCGGCCCGGATCCCCTCGTACTGGACCGGCATCTCCCATCCCGCGAACGGCGCCAGCTTCGCCCCGGCCTCCACGTGCGCCTCATAGAGCGGGGTGCGCTTCAGAGCGGTGGTTCCTTCCACAAGGTGGAGGCTATTCCCTGGATGGGCGGGGCGGGAGCTCGCGCGGGTGGCGCCGGATCGCTCCCGTGGCCCCCGCCGCGCACGGGACGATCCGGCGACAGGCCCCGCGCGCCTACCCGCCCGGGCCCTCTATTTGAGGAAATCCGGAACGTCGATCTCGGAGTCGCTGATCCGCAGATCCCCGAGCGGCTCCGGCTCGGGTGCCGCCCGGCGACCGCGTCCCGCCCCCTCGCGCTCCCGCCGGGAGCGGATGAAGGCGGGGGTCTCGCGCTCGCGCTCGCGGCGGGTGAACTCGGGGGCGCGGGCGATCATCTCGAAGCCCTCGAAGCCGGTCGCGATCACCGTCACCCGGACCTCCTCGTGCATGGTCGAGTCGACCACCGCGCCGAACACGATGTTCGCGTTCGCGTCGGCGGCGGCGATCGCCATGTTGGCGGCCTCGTTGACCTCGAACAGGCCGAGGTCCTCGCCCCCGGTGATGTTCAGCAGCATCCCCTTGGCGCCGTCAACCTTCTCCTCGATCAAGGGGGAGGTGATCGCGTTCTTGGCGGCCTCGACCGCCCGGCTCTCGCCGGAGCCGGTGCCGACCCCCATCAGTGCCGAGCCGGCCTCGTGCATGATCAGGCGGACGTCGGCAAAATCGAGGTTGATCAGGCCCGGGATCGTGATCAGGTCGGTGATCCCCTGGACTCCCTGCCGGAGGGTGTCGTCGGCCTCGCGGAACGCCTCGAGGATGGTGGTCCGGCGCTCGACGATCTGCAGCAGCTTCTCGTTCGGGACGACGATCAGGGTGTCGACCTCCTGGCGCAGGCGGCTGATCCCCTCCTCGGCCTGAGCCATCCGCTTCTTGCCCTCGAACTCGAAGGGCTTGGTGACCGCCCCGACAGTGAGGGCACCGATCTCCTGCTTGGAGATCTCGGCGATCACGGGGGCGGCCCCGGTGCCGGTGCCGCCGCCTTCGCCGCAGGTGATGAAGACCATGTCGGCGCCTTTCAGCGCCTCCTTGATGTCGTCCCGGGACTCGGCCGCCGCCCCCGCCCCCACCTGGGGGTTCGCGCCGGCCCCGAGGCCCTTGGTCAGGTTGTGGCCGATCCCGATCTTGACGTCGGCGTCACACGCCTGGAGGGCCTGGGCGTCGGTGTTGCAGGCGATGAACTCCACCCCGCGCAGGCCCGCGTCGACCATGCGGCTGACCGCATTCGATCCGCCGCCGCCGACGCCGACGACCTTTATCACCGCGAGGTACGAGGTCTCCATGAAGTTGGCCTTGCTCCGAATTCAGCTGAAAAAGGCTGATCAGCTTTCTCGAAAGTACGACAAGAATCGCAAAGTGTCAAACCCGCTCCGTGCCTGAACTCTCAAGTCTCGCTTGAGACTTTCTACTCCCTTTTCCTCAACTCAAGCTCCAGATACAGGGTTACTAGAGGGTGAGAAAAATCCCTGCAAAGCATCAAATTTCCCAGGGCACCCAGAGTGCGGTTCGCCCCCGGCTCAGCCACGCGTCCGAGCGCCGCTCCCGGCGAGTGCAGGACGCCTTGCACCCGGTCGGGCCCCGCGGCCCCGGGCGGTTAGCCGGTAACGGGGCGAGAGGGAACGCTGACGTCGATGTAGGCGACGGAGACGCCGCCGGGTTGGGCGAGCAGGGCCGACACCGCCCTCCACTTCGCCTCGGCGGCCCCGCCGCCGCCGAAGCGAAGCTCGGGGGCGCCGCGGAGATCGACCACCACCCCGCCGAGCGACTCGTCCCAGCTCGCGCCCCGGAGCCGGTCGCGGAGCGGGCCGGGGACCGCCCCCACTATCGCCGCCTGGGCGGCCCCGTCCTCGTCGAGTCGCGCCCCGGGGCCGGGCGGTCCCGCGTCGATCGAGGGCAGCGCCGAGCGATCGAAGTCGAGGCCCCGGAGAACGTAGCCGTCGGCGGAGATCGGAACGGTCTCCCCCTCGATCTTCGCCTTCGCCACCGGCAGCCGCTCGGTGACGGTGATCTCGAGCTTGTGGAACAGGGTGGCGTGGGCGCCCACCGTTGCCACCGTCGGAAACGGCGCCACCGCGTGCTGGAGCTGGTCGGCGCGGACATGGAGGGTGGTCATGTCCCTGGCGGCCGTCGCGAGCGCGGCGGCGATCTGGCTCCGGTTGGCGGTCACCCCCTTCACCTCGATCTGATCGACGGAGAACAGCGACGAGTTGCGAAACCAGAGCATGTAGCCGGCGAACAGGGCGAGGAGGATCAGGGCCACCCCCACCGCCCGGCGCCGGAGGACGGCACCGCGGTTCACCCGCTCAGGTCCCAGTCCGGCGGCCAGCTCACCTCGCCGAGCAGCTGGACCTCGGGCTCCAGGGCGACCCCGAAGCGCTCGTGGACGCGGCGCCGCGCCGCGGCGATCACCGCGATCACGTCGGCGGTGGTCGCGTCTCCCATGTTCTCGACGAAGTTGGCGTGCACCGGCGACAGCCTGGCGCGGCCGCGACGCAGCCCCCGGCACTCCGCAGCGTCGAGGAGCTGACCGGCGGTCCGCCCGCCGGCACGGTCGTCGCCGGGATTGACGAAGGTCGAGCCGAAGGTCTTGATCCCCGACGGCTGGGCCTCGCGGCGGCGCTCGCGCATTCCCGCCATCGTCCGCTTCACCTCGGCCGGATCGTCCGCGCGCAGGGCAAAGGAGGCGCGGGCAACCACCTCGCCGCGCCGGAGGTTGGAGGCGCGGTAGCGGAAGCCGAGCTCCTCCGGGCGCCGGCGCTCGCCGCCGGCGGCGGTGCAGATCGTCACCCACTCGAGCACCCGGCCGAGCTCGCCGCCGTAGGCGTTGGCGTTCATCCGCACCGCGCCGCCGGCGGTGCCCGGGATGTTTACCCCGAACTCGAGCCCGGCCAGCCCCCACCCGGCGGCCTTCGCCGAGGCGGAGGGCAGCCGCGCCCCGCCGCCGCAGATGACCCGGTTCCCGACCCGCTCGATCGCCGTCAGGGCTCCGGCGAGCTTCAGGACCAGGCCGCGAACGCCCTCGTCCGCCACCAGGAGGTTCGAGCCCGAGCCGATCACCGCTACCGGGAGCCCCTCCCCCTCCGCCCAGGCGAGTAGCTCGACCAGGGCCGCCTCGGAGCTCGGACGGGCGAAGAAGTCCGCCGGGCCGCCCGCTCGGATCGTGGTCAGCCGCGAGAGCGGGTAGTCGCGCTCGATCCCCTCGGCGAGGCTCACGTCGCCACCTCCCCGTCGCCCACCAGGGCGTCGGCGAGCTTGAAGATGTCGCCGGCGCCGATCGTGACGAGCACGTCCCCCTCGCCCAGCCTCGGGCCGAGCGCCCTCGCTGCCCGCTCCGCGTCTGGAAGCCACCAGACGGGCTTGCCGCCCGCCCGGTCGGCGGCGGCCGCCGCCACCATTCGCCCGCTCACCCCCGCCAGCGCGCCGACCGGCTCCTCGCGGGCCGGGTAGACGTCGAGCACCGCGATCTCGTCGGCGGCGGCGAGGGCCGCCCCGAGCTCCTCGGCGAGGGCCTTGGTCCGCGAGTAGAGGTGGGGCTGAAACGCCGCCACCAGGCGCCTCGGGCCGAGCTCCCTCGCCGCCTCCAGGGTGGCGGCGACCTCGGTCGGGTGGTGGGCGTAGTCGTCGTAGATGCGGGCTCCGTTGCGGGTCCCTTTGAGCTCGAGCCTGCGCGCGACCCCGGGAAAGCTTCCGAGCGCCCTCGCGCAGCCCTCGCGGTCCGCGCCGGCGAGGGCGAGAGCGCCGAGGGCGGCGAGGGCGTTGAGGACGTTGTGGCGGCCGCGGACGGGCAGCTCGACCTCCACCCGCGCCGCCGGCCCGCCGTCGGGATCGGGGACGCCGGCGGCGATGAAGCTCGCTCCGGCGGCGGCCGGCGCCAGTCGCTCGGCGACCAGGTCCGC
>JBKPIY010000078.1:0-11675 GCA_046730475.1 Actinomycetota bacterium | reverse complement strand
GGCCAGATCCAGTATCTGGCCTCGATCTTCCACCCCGACACCCCCAACGACACCGCCCCGTCGGGCTACAACACCGCCGGCACCGAGCCGGGGCTTCCGGCCAGCCCCCTCGAGCCCGCCCCCAGCGAGACCGGCTTCCGGTGGGGCGAATGGTCGGATCGTTAGCCTTCCCCAACCTGACGAAAGGGCCACCGATGGCAGAGAAGAGCTTCGCCGCCGCACTCAACGAGCAGATCGCGAACGAGTTCGCTGCCTCCCAGCAGTACATCGGGACGGCCGTCTACTACGACTCGGAGACCCTCCCCCGGCTCGCCGCCTTCTTCTACCGGCAGGCGGTCGAGGAGCGGAACCACGCGATGATCATGGTCCAGTACCTGCTCGACGCGGGCGAGGAGGTGCGGATTCCTGACATCAAGGCCCAGCAGACGCGGTACGACGACGTGGTCGGCCCGGTGCGGGTGGCGCTCGAGCAGGAGAAGCGGGTGACCGACGAGATCAACGCGCTGTTCGCGCTCGCCCGCGAGGCCGGTGACTTCCCCGCCGAGCAGTTCCTCACCTGGTTCGTGAAGGAGCAGGTCGAGGAGGTCTCCTCGATGACCGACCTCCTGAACGTGGTCGAGCGGGCCAAGGACGCGCCGCTGCTGATCGAGGACTTTCTCGCCCGCGAGCAGATCGGCGACCACGGCGCCGACCCCACCGCCCCGCCGGCGGCGGGCGGGGTCCTTTAGCGCCAGGCGGCTGGGCTGGTCGAGTCGACCGACCCCGCCGCGGGGCAAGCGGCGAGCTGCCGCCCGCGAGGCGGGGCTCAGCTGCGGCTGGCTGCACCGGCCGCGGCGCCCATTGGGGCGACGGGCGGCGCGAGCTCCCCGCGGTACGGCGCCAGGCACGCCACCAGGACGAGGGGGGCGAACCAGAGGGAATAGGGATAGAACCAGTGGGTGGCGGGCACCTGGATCGCGACCACGGCGGCGCCGGCCAGGGCCGCGACCTGGATCCGGCCCCGGCGGCGGGGGAGGAAGTAGATCGCGACCGCGAACAGGACCGCGAACGCCTTGGCCGCGGTCTGGAGCGGGTGGAGCGAGGGCGCCTGGCCCCAGATGCTGAACGGGGACCCGCGCCCCGCCTGGTAGCCGAGCGAGCGGTCGTACAGCTCTCGAAAGCCCCCGTCGGGAAGGACCGGGATCGTCACCGCCGCAGCCACCGCGACGAATGCGAGCGCGAACAGGATCGTGCTCCGAATCCGGCGCTCGCCGGTCCCCGCCGCCAACAGCGGCGCCAGGCCGAGGGGCCCGAACTTGGTCAGCCCCGCCAGCGCCGCCAGCGCGCCGCGGGCGGGCGCCGAGGCGAGGACGAGGATCGAGGCGGTGACCAGAAAGGCCACCAGGCCATCGTTGAAGCTCGACCCGACCGCATAGAGGGTGAACGGATAGGCGAGCCAGGCAAAGGCGAGCGCCAGGCCCAGGGTGCGGCCCTCGGCCCCGCGGCGAAGCCTCCCCCCGAGCGCGTACAGGCAGAGCGCCGTCAGCAGGTCGAAGGCAAGCGCCGCGGCCCGCGCCGCCGGCACCGAGTCCCAGGTTCCGCTCCAGGGGAAGAGCCGCTCGAACGGGAGGTACGCGAGGTAGTTGGCGGGGCCATAGACGTCGACCCGGATCGGCTGCCCCGTGGCCGAGCCGAGGCCGTAGAGGAAGTCACCGTGGGCGATCCGATCGGCCCCGACCACGCTCGCGAGGCCGACGTCGATCACCTTCGCCTCGAAGATCGCGATCACCGCATGGAGAACGACGAGGCCGGCGATCAGCGCGACGAGGAGGCGGGGCCCGGCGAGGGGAAGGAGGCGCTCGTCGCGCTCCTCGCGGCGGAAGCCGGCGACCACGAGGCGGAGAAAGAGATACCCGAGCACCGGGTAGACGAGCGGCGCCGAGATCCCGATCTGGCCGCGGTTGAAGAAGTAGAGCGAGACGCTGAAGCCGAGCAGCGCCACGAGGTCGAGATGGAGCAGCCTGAAGGGCCGACGCGGGTCGATGAAGGGCAGCAGGAACAGGGCGCACAGCGGCAGCCAGATCCAGACCGCGTTCACGATCCCCGCGACCGCGCCCGGATAGCCGCGGGCGAGCGGATTCTGGACCTGGGTGCCCGTCCAGGCCTCGACCACACCCCCGGTGGCGTCGTCGATGACGATCAGAGCGCCGGCCGTTCCCTCGGGGTTGCGCAGCCTCACTTCCCAATCGCCGTCGCGGGTCCCCGATGCGAGGAAGTTGTAGCCATTCTCGGCCGCCTCCCGAGCCGCGTCCGTTCTCGACGCGATTTGCTCCGCGATGTCCGAGCTGAGCCTGAAGCCGGGAGGCGGGCGCTCGGAGTCCGGCCGGGGGATGAGCGGCGGCACCCGCTGTCCCCCGAACGGCGGCTGGTCGGCGGGGTTTTGGGCGCGGGCGGCGCCCGGGAAGGCCGCGAGAGCGATGAGGACGGCGGCGACGGCGGCGACGCCCAACTCGCCGGTCGGCGGGCTCAGCCCCCCTCGGTCACGCACCGGGTTCCGCACGCCCGCTCTGACTTCCCCGTCATGCGCGGGTGAGCCTAGTCGACCCGCCTAGCCGAACGATCCGCCCGGCCAGGGGGCGCCGGAGTAGCGCTCGATCACGGGGCCCGGCGGGGGCGGGACGGGACAAAGGAAGTCAACTGGGACCACGGTCCCGGGAAACAGGCGGGCGAAGGGATCGAGGCCGAACGGGACGGGCTCGCGGGTGACTGTGACGGCCCCGGCACAGCGGCTCGCGTCCAGGGCAAAGGTGGAGAGGCAGACCAATCGGTCGCCGAGCATGGGGATCCACCAGGCGAGCGCGTCGCGACGGACCTGCTGGACCTCGGGCTCGTCGTAGCGGAGGGCGGCGTCCTTGTCCGCAAGCGCGCAGACGTGGGCGATTGCTCCGGACACGGGCCCGCCCTCGAGGCAGCGCGCGTCGATCCGCAGTCGGCGACCGCCGGCGGGGCCGGGGCTGAGGCGCTCTCCGTCGAAGCTCACGTAGGCGAACGGTGGCGTCGCCGTCAACCCGCCGGCACCTCCCAGTCGTCGCGAATCTCCCGCGTGATCTCGCGCATGTCGCGGCGGAGCTCCTCCATCGTCGCCCGTCCCCAGTACCAGTAGCCGTTGTAGGCGCGGTGGATGGTGAGATCATCGAACAGGGTGAACGCCGCCGGCCGGTAGGGGTCGTGGACGGTGTCGGTGCCCTCGCACAGGGGCAGGCGAGCGAGCCAGCCGCGGTCGGCGTCTGAGAGGAACGTGAACCGCGCGCCGAGGCCGGCCCGAAACGCCGACTGAACCTCGGGCGGGTCGACGCTCACGACCACGATCCGGGCGTAGGCGACCTCGAACTCGTCCTGGACTCGGGAGAGCTCGCGCAGGTAGCGCTGCTCCTTCGGGCACCACCACCCGCGCGAGGTGAACAGGGCGAGCGGATCGCCTCCCGCGAGCTCCGAGAGCGTCCGTCGCCGCCCGGTGTGGTCGGGGAGGTCGAGGTCCGGAAAGCGGGTGCCGGGCGATAGATCGACGACCCCGCTCATCGGCCCCGGTTCCAGCCCTCGAACGCCGCCAGGACCTCGCTGCGGGTCTCCGGGGCGATCGACTCGAGGCTGAGCTCACCGACGGTCTCGATCGTCTCGCGCATCTGCTCGAGGTAGGTGACGCAGTAGGGGCACTCGTCGAGGTGCGCCTCGAAGCGGCGCCTGTCCTCCCCGGGCAAGGTGCCCTCGAAGTAGTCGGTGACGACGCCGACCAGCTCCTGGCATGCCATCTCTTCCGCGTTGGCGTGGGTCAAGTTGGTGGCGCCCTCCGGTGGATGAACGCGCAAAGCGCCTCAGAATGGGTCCAGCGCGGCCCGCCGCCCGTTACAGCGCCATCGCCATCACTCGCGCCCGGGGGGAGGCCGACCGTAACGGAGCCGGCGATCAAAGGGACTGTCCGGCGGGACCGAAGCAAACCGAAGCCGTGAAACCGGAGGATACCCGCATGAGCGAGACCAGCGCCACCACCGCCCCCGCACCCGCCCCGGGCGCCTCATCCGTGGATGGGGCGGAGCCCGGAAGCTTCCGCCAGATCGGCGACTACGGGCTTCTGGCCGACTGCAACTCGGCCGCACTACTCAGCCGCGACGGCTCGATCGACTGGCTGTGCCTGCCGCGCTACGACAGCCCAGGGGTCTTCTCCCGGATCCTCGACCCCGATGCCGGCCACTGGTCGATCCGCCCCGCCGACCCGTTCTCGGCCGAGCGCCGGTATCTGCCGGGGACCCTGGTGATCGAGACGATCTTCACCACCGACGGGGGCACCGTCCGCCTGACCGACTGTATGGCCTTCGCCGAGGGCCAACGCGGCCACGATCTCGGCTTCGACGTTCCCCACGAGGTCCTGCGGAGCGTCGAGGGGGTCTCCGGGCAGGTGGAGCTCGTGATGGAGCTGGCGCCGAGGGGCGAGTACGGGCTGGTGAAGCCGCTGTTCCGGCGCGAGGAGCGCGGCGGCCGCACCTTCGGGGGCCCGAACCGGATCGCGGTTCGCGCCGCTGCCCCGGTCGAGGTCACCGATTCGACCATGCGGGCCTCCTTCAGGGTCGCCGCGGGGGAGTCGCTCGGGTTCTCGATGCGGTGGGCTCCGGTCGAGCAGCCCGAGCCGCCGCAGCCCACCGAGCCCGACCGGGTCGCGGCGCGGATCGCGGATACGGTCGAGGCCTGGCGCTCGTGGGAGCGCGAGCACGACGTCTACGAGGGCCCGCACAAGGAGCTCGTCCAGACCAGCGCCAGGGTCCTGAAGGGACTCACCTACCGCCCCACCGGGGCGATCGTCGCGGCGCCGACCACGTCGCTCCCGGAGACCGTCGGCGGCGAGCGAAACTGGGACTACCGGTATTCCTGGATCCGCGACTCGAGTCTCACCCTGGAGGCCCTCTACGTCGGCGCCTGCTCGGACGAGGCCGAGGAGTTCGTCTCCTTCATGACCAGCTCCGCCGGCGGCCGCGCAGGCGAGGGCTCGCTTCAGATCATGTACGGGATCGGCGGCGAGCACGACCTGTCCGAGCGATCGCTGCCGCACCTGAGGGGCTGGCGCAACTCGGCTCCGGTCCGGGTCGGCAACGGCGCCTGGGACCAGGTCCAGCTCGATGTCTACGGCGAGCTCCTCAACTCCATCCATCTCTACCGCGAGCGGCTCGGGGAGCTGCACCCCGAGATCCAGGTCTTTGTCGCCGATCTGGCCGACACCGCGGCGCGGCGCTGGACCGAGACCGGCGCGGGCATGTGGGAGATGCGAGGCGAGCCCCGCCACCACCTGTCGTCGAAGGTGCTGTGCTGGACGGCGCTCGATCGCGCGATCGAGCTCGCGCCGGCGCTCGGCGAGCACGCGAAGGTCGAGGAGTGGACGGCCGCCCGCGAGGAGATCCGCGAGGCCATCCTGGAGCGGGGCTGGAGCGAGAAGCGCCAGGCCTATGCCCAGTCCTTCGACTCGGATGAGCTCGACGCCGCCCAGCTCCTCATGCCGATCGTCGGATTCCTGCCCGCTACCGACGAGCGCATGCGCTCGACGATCGAGGCGATCGCCAAGGACCTGACCGAGGACGGCCTGGTGCTGCGCTATCGCAACGAGGAGGGGATGAACGCCGACGGGCTCACCGGCGAGGAGGGCACCTTCGTGATCTGCTCGTTCTGGCTCGTCTCGTGCCTGGCCAAGGCCGGCGAGGTGGAGCGAGCGGAGCGTCTCTTCGACCAGCTCGCGGGCTATGCGAACGACCTCGGCCTGCTCGCCGAGGAGATCGACACCGCGAACGACGAGCAGCTAGGTAACTTCCCGCAGGCGTTCAGCCACATCGGGTTGATCACGGCCGCGTACCAGGTCGACAAGGCGAAGGGGATGGTCTGATGGGCTCGTTCGACTACGACGTGATCGTCATCGGCGGCGGCCCGGCGGGGGAGCACTGCGCAGGCCATCTGGCCAAGGGCGGGCTGCGGGTGGCGATCGCCGAGCGCGAGCTGGTCGGCGGCGAGTGCTCCTACTGGGCGTGCATCCCGTCGAAGACGCTGCTTCGCCCCGGCGAGGCGATCGCGGCGGCCCGGGAGGCGCCGGGCGCCCGGGAGGCGGTCAGCGGCGAGCTCGACGCGTCGGCGGCGTTCGGGTGGCGGGACTTCATGGTCTCCGACTACAGCGACGACGGCCAGGTCGCCTGGCTGGAGGGCGAGGGGATCGACCTGCTGCGGGGATCGGCCCGGATCGGCGGCCCCAACCGGGTCGCCGTCGGCGACGCCGAGCACACAGCCGAGCACATCGTCATCTCCACCGGCTCCGACCCGGTGATCCCTCCGATCCCCGGCCTGCGCGAGCTGGACGGCGTCTGGACCAATCGCGAGGTCACCGGCCTCACCGAGGTCCCCCGCCGACTGCTCGTGCTCGGGGGTGGCCCGGTCGGGGTCGAGATGGCGCAGGCCCTGCGCCGGATGGGCGCCGAGGTCGCCCTGGTGGAGGGGATGGAGCACCTCCTCCCTCGCGAGCCCCGCCCCCTCGGGGAGGCCCTCGGCGAGGCCCTTTCCTCGGAGGGGATCGAGCTCTGCTTCGGCCAGCAGGTCTCCGGGGCGCGACGGGAGGACGGCGAATTCATCCTCGAGTTTCCCGACCGGGAAGAGCTTCGCGGCGACCGCCTCCTGGTCGCCACCGGGCGGCGCCCGCGGCTCGACGGCCTCGGCCTGGAGAACGTCGGGATCGAGCCGGGCAAGGGCGGGATCGAGGTCGACCCCCGCCTGCGGGCGGCCGAGAACGTGTGGGCGATCGGCGACGTGAACGGCGTCTGGCCGCTCACCTACGTGGGCAAGTACCAGGGCCGGGTGGTGGCCGCCAACATCCTCGGCGGCGATCGCGAGGCCGACTACAGCGCTGTCCCCAGGGTGGTCTTCACCGATCCCCAGGCGGCGTCGGTCGGAGAGGCCGAGGGAGAATTGACGGCCACGACCCCGCTCTCCGAGGTTCCCCGCACCTCGACCTACACGCGCGCCTACGACACCAAGCCGGGATTCATGACCCTGGTCTCCGACGGCGAGCGCCTCACCGGCGCCTACGCGCTCGGCCCGGATGCGGGCGAGTGGCTCCAGCAGGCGACGGTGGCGATCCGGGCCCGGGTCCCGCTCGAGGTGATGAGCGACGTGATCCAGCCGTTCCCGACCTTCTCCGAGGTCTTCCTCCACGCGCTCACCGAGCTAGGCGCCAAAGTGCCGGCCTCGGCTTAGGCCCAGGCGCGGCTCACCCTCCCGCCCAGGCGCAAACCGTAACGCGGCGGCCCCGTCGCCGGACTTGAAGACATGAGCACGATCAGCCCCATCCCGAGCCTCGACGCTGCCGCGGACGCGTTCCCGTTCGTCCGCCACGACCCCGGCTTCGGGGCGGTGACCGGCGACGCGCCTCGCCTCGTCCGGGTGGTCGAGACCGACGCCCACGAGGGGCCGGTCTACGCCCCCGACGAGGATGCGCTCTACTTCACCACCCTGCCCAAGCCGGGGGACGTGCCCGCCCCCGGCTTCCCCACCGCTCAGGTGAAGCGACTCGCCCTCGACGGCGAGCGCTTCCCGATCGAGCCCGACCGCGTCTCGACCGTCCGCGAGGCCGCCAACTTGGCGAACGGCATGACCCTCGACCTCGAGGGCCGCCTGCTGGCCTGCGAGCAGGGCACGCGATCGCAGCATGCCGCCATCACCCGTTACTACCCGGCGAGCGGCGCGATCGAGACACTGGTCGACGAGTGGGGCGGGCTGCGGCTGAACTCCCCGAACGACATCGTCGTCAAGGGCGACGGGACGATCTGGTTCACCGACCCGGCCTACGGCCACCTCCAGGGCTTCCGGCCCGAGCCGCTGGTCGGTGACTTCGTCTACCGCTTCGACCCCGCCACTGGCTGCCTCACAGTGGTCGCCGACTCCTTCGACAAGCCGAACGGCCTCGCCTTCTCGCCCGACGAGCGGATCCTCTACATCGGCGACAGCGGGGCCAACCAGGAGCCGGGCAGCTATTACCCCTCCCGGCCGCACCACATCAGGGCCTTCGACCTCGTCGACGGCCGCCGGCTCGAGAACGATTGCCTGTTCTCCGTTACCACCCCCGGGTTCCCGGACGGGATCAAGGTCGACGCCGCCGGGCGCGTGTACGCCTCCTCGGCCAGCGGCGTCCAGGTCTTCGACCCCGACGGCGACCTGCTCGGCGAGATCGCCCTCCCCGGCGCCGTCAACTTCGCCTTCGGGGGCCCGGACCGCAACGTCCTCTTCATCACCACCGACGACGCGGTCTGGGCCGCCGTGCTCGACGCTGCCGGCCCGCCAAACCACAGAGCAACAGTGAGAGGAGTCTGACCATGCCTGTCATCCGGACCCGTAGGACGATCGACAACGCCGGCGCGGACGCCGTGATCGCCGCCGCCGAGCGCCACGCCAACGACAACGGTTACCGGGTCGTGATCGCCGTGGTCGAGCCCTCCGGAGAGCTGGTCGCGATGCGGCGCACCGAGGGGGCGCAGGTGGCGAGCTCCCGGGTCGCCCTCGACAAGGCCCGAACCGCCGCCATCTTCGTCCGCCCCAGCCGCGAGATCGAGGAACAGGTGACCGGGGGCCGCCTGGGCGCCCTCGCCCTTCACGGGGCCGTCGCCCTCACCGGCGGGATCCCCCTCACAGTCGACGGCGAGGTCGTCGGCGCGATCGGGACGAGCGGCGAGACTCCCGACGAGGACGAGTCCGTCTCCCGCGCCGGCGCCGCGGCCGACTTCTCTACCGCCGAGGTCCCCGCCCTCACCCAGGAGGGCGCTCGCCTGGCGGCCGACGCCGCCGCCGAGGCGGCGGCCGAGCGGGGCGTCGCCCCGGTGGTCTCCGCGGTCGACGCCGGTGGAGCCCTGATCTATCTGCACCGCCCCGATGCCGCCCAGGTGGCGAGCGTCGAGGTGACCACCGACAAGGCGCGCACCGCGGCGATCTACCGGCGGCCGAGCAAGGACTTCGAGGATCAGGCCTCGGGCGGGCGCCCCTCGGCGCTCCATCTCGCCCGGTTGGTGCCGCTCCAGGGCGGGATCCCGATCGAATATCGCGGCGAGGTCGTCGGCGCGGTCGGCGTCAGCGGCGCCTCTTCGGCCGATGAGGACAACGAGCTCGCGATGATCGGGGCGCGGGCGGCGATGGCAGCCGCCAAGGGCGCGAAGGCGGAGGTGAGCGCCTGATGGCGGCGACCGAGACCGTCGTCCGGGCGAGCCGGCTTCCAGGCCCGCCGGAGCTCCTCCCGGGCCGCCCCGACGCGATCGTCGACCTCCAGACCGGCGCCGGGGCGGCGCTGGTGGGGGCGCAGTGGCGCTACGCCGACGCCGAGGTGACCGAGATCGACTTCGTCGAGGTGGGCTCATCCGAGGACCCGCTCGGCCCGGGCGAGGTCCCGAACCGCACCTACGACGTCGTCCCCCACGCTGAGGCCTCCGACTTCGACGACTCCGGCTGGCGGACGCTCGAGCCCGAGGAGACCATGCTTCGCCTCGGCAACGGCCGGGTGTGCTTCAACTGGTACCGGACCACGGTCACCGTCCCCGACCGCCTCGGCGACTTCGACCCCAGCGGCTCGACGGTCGTGTTCGAGGTCGTGGTCGACGACTACGCCGAGATCTGGGTCGACGGCGAGCTCCCGCTGGCCCTCGGCCTGACGGGAGGCCAGGTGGTCGGGGGCTTCAACGCCCCGAACCGGGTCGTCCTCACCCGCGACGCCCGCCCGGGGCAGCGGTTCGTGATCGCCGTGTTCGGGATCAACGGCCCGATCTCGGTCTCGCCGCGGAACTACATCTGGATGCGAACGGCGACGCTCGACTTCTACGCGCCCGACCGGGCCGCCTTCGCCGAGCCCGCCGAGCTGCGGGTCGAGCGCGAGTCGGCCAACCTGGACGCGATCGTCCCCGTCCCCGGGGACGTGGCCCTGGAGCGGGTCGCCGGCGGCTTCGACTTCACCGAGGGCCCGGTGTGGTCGCCCGACGGCGCCCTGCTGTTCAGCTCCCCCAACACCAACGCCATCTACCGGCTCGACCCCGAGGTCGGCCGGGTGACGGTGTTCCGCTCGAAGAGCGGCTACACGGGGGTCGACATCGGCCGCTACGGCCAGCCGGGCTCGAACGGCCTCACCTTCAGCCCAGATGGGCTGCTGACGGCCTGCCAGCACGGCAACCGACGGGTGATCCGGGTCAACCCCCACGGCGACATCACCGTGCTCGCCGACGAGCACGAGGGCAAGCGCCTGAACAGCCCCAACGACCTCGTCTACCGCTCCGACGGCACCCTCTACTTCACCGACCCGCCGTTCGGGCTCCCCGGAGCCTTCGACGACCCCGACAAGGAGCTCGATTTCAGCGGCGTGTTCGCCGCCCGCGACGGCGACGTGTGGCTCATCACCGACGAGCTCCAGGGGCCGAACGGGCTCGCGTTCTCCCCGGACGAGCGCTACCTCTACGTCGGCAACTGGGATCTCGAGCACAAGGCGGTGGTCCGCTACCAGGTGGGCGCTGAAGGCCTCGCGAGCGGTGCGGGCGAGGTTATCTGCGATCTCACCGACGCCCCCGGCCAGGACGCGATCGACGGGCTCAAGGTCGACGAGGCCGGGAACCTCTACGTCTGCGGTCCCGGCGGGGTCTGGGTCCTCTCGCCCGAGGGCGAGCGGCTCGGCCTCCTGGAGCTGCCCGAGAACCCCCACAACCTCGCCTGGGGCGGCGAGGACGGGCGCACCCTCTACGTGACCGCCCTGACCAGCGTGTACCGGATGCGCCTCGCGATCCCGGGCGTGCGTCCGGGCTGAGGCCCGCACCCGAGACGAGACCAAGGAGACGACATGAGCAAGAACCTAGAGATCGGCAGCACAATCCCCGACTTCGAGCTCCCGGACGAGAACGGGGAGATGCATCGCCTTTCGGACCTCCAGGGAGACAACTACTTGGTGCTCCACCTGAGCCGGGGCGAGCACTGCCCCCGCGAGCGGATGCACCACCGGGAGCTCCTTCGCTTCTACGAGTGGTGCTCGCTGGCGTTCACCGAGCTGGTGAGCATCCTTCCCAACAACCAGCACGACGTATTCAGGCTGAAGATCGGGACCGGGGCGCACTGGACCTTCCTCGCCGACGAGGGGCTCGAGGCGCAGCGCCACTTCGACATCAACGAGTACACCGACACCCATCACGACTACGCGTGCGTCCCCCACACCCTGGTCCTGGGCCCCGGGCTGCGGATCGAGAAGGTGTACGTCGGCTATTGGTTCTGGGGCCGTCCGTCACCGGAGCAGCTCTGGCTGGACCTCCAGGAGATCCATCGCCGCGACAAGGACGACTTCGACCCGACCACGCCGGAGGCGCGCTCCGCGTGGGAGGCGAGCCAGGCGGCGACGCCGGCCTGACCGTGGCCGGCTTCCGGCGGACGGCAGCGCTGTTCCCGGCGGTCTTCGCCCTCCACGTGGTCGAGGAGGCGCCCGGGTTCACGGCCTGGGCGAGGCGCCACGCCTCCAGCCCTTACACGCACGCCGATTTCGTCCGCAACAACGCTCTCGGGCTCGCGATGACGGTGGTGGCGACGCGCCTCCTCTCCCGCGCGCCGCCGTCGCGCGGGCTGGTCCTCGGTTACTACTCGCTCGTGCTGACGCAGCAGGCGCT
>JBKPIY010000077.1:0-6534 GCA_046730475.1 Actinomycetota bacterium | reverse complement strand
TCGCCGCCCTGCGCCGCCTTCGCTTCTCGGGGCCCGAGCTCTCGGAGCTACTTTCGATGCCGCTCTCGACCGTCTCCGCGGTCCTCGCCAGGATCGGCATGGGAAGGCTCGGGCGCCTCGGCCTCGAGCCCGCCCGCCGCTACGAGAAGGACCGCCCGGGCGAGCTGATCCACGTCGACGTGAAAAAGCTCGGGCGGATCGAGGTGCCGGGCAAGCGGATCCGAGACCGCCGAGAGGGCCGCGCAAAGCGCACTCGCGCGAACAATCCCTCGAGGCGTTACCTGGGCACCGCCGGCTGGGAGTTCGTCCATATCGCGATCGACGACGCCACCCGGCTTGCCTACGCCGAGGTCCTCCCCGACGAGAGGGCCAAGACCGCGGTCGGCTTCCTGCGGCGAGCGCTTGCCTTCTATCGCGATCACGGGATCGGGGTCGAGGCCGTGATGACGGACAACGGCTCTTGCTATCGCTCGACCACGCACGCCGTCGCCTGCAAGGCCCTGGGGCTCAAGCACCGGCGGACTCGGCCCTACCGGCCGCAGACCAACGGCAAGGCCGAGCGCTTCATCCGCACGATGCTCGGCGGATGGGCCTACGCCGCTCTCTACGCGGATTCGGCCGATCGAACGGCGGCCCTTTCAGGCTGGCTCACCTACTACAACTTCAGCCGAAGACACGGCTCCCTCGGCCACCGGCCGCCCGGCGCTCGGCTCGCCGAGCTGAACAACCTGATTGGGTTTTACATCTAGCCCAGGATCGTCTCGCGGCTGCCGAGGGCGGCGAGCACCCGGTCGGCGACGGCCTCGCCGGTGAAGCCGACCTCCTCGCGCAGGAGCGCGGGGTTGCCGTGGGTGACGTAACGATCCGGCAGCCCCACCCGCATCACCCGGGCGCGATCGGCGCCGTCGGCGAACGCGTCCTCGACCACCTCGAGCACCCCGGAGCCGAAGCCGCCGGAGAGCACGTTCTCCTCGATCGTCACCAGGAGAACGTGATCGGTGGCGAGCTTCTCGATCAACTCGCCGTCGAGCGGCTTGGCGAAGCGCGCGTCGGCGACGGTGGGCTCGAGGCCGCGGTTCCGAAGGAGCTCGGCGGCCCGGAGCGCCACCTGGACGCCGTAGCCGTAGCCGAGCAGCGCCACCCGCTCGCCCGGAAGGAGGAACTCGCCCTTCCCGATCTCGATCTCCTTGGGCGCGTCGGGCATCGGCACCCCCTCGGCCGCGCCGCGCGGATACCGCATCGCGATCGGACCCTCGTCGTAGGAGAGCGCAGTGCGAAGCATGTGCACCAGCATCGCCTCGTCCCGGGGCGCCATCACCACCACGTTCGGCAGGCAGCGGAAGTAGGAGACGTCGATGAAGCCGTGGTGGGTGGGGCCGTCGTCGCCGACCAGCCCGGCCCGGTCCATCGCGAACACCACGTTCAGTTTCTGGAGGCAGACGTCGTGGACGAGCTGGTCGAAGGCGCGCTGGAGGAAGGTCGAGTAGATCGCGCAGACGGGCTTTGCGCCCTGGAGGGCGAGCCCCGAGGCGAACAGGACCGCGTCCTGCTCGGCGATCCCGACGTCGTAGTACCGCTCAGGGCACTCCTTCTGGAGCTTGTTCAGTCCGGTGCCGCCGGCCATCGCCGCGGTGATCCCGACCACGAGCGGGTCGCGCTTCGCCTCGGCCACCAGCGCGTCCGCGAACACCGCCGTGTACTGAGGGATGTCCACGGGCGGCGGCTGCTCGAGCTTCTCCGGCGCGATCGAGTCCGGGGCATTGGACTCCCTGACGGGGACCGGCTTGAGCTTCTCGGCCGGCTTGCCGTCGACGATCGACTTCGGCTTTGCCGCGTGCCACTTCTCCATCCCCTCGAGGCCGCCTTCCTCGGCGGGCTCGAAGCCCTTGCCCTTGACGGTGTGGATGTGGACGACGACGGGCCGGTTGGCGGCCAGCGCCTCGGTCAGGGCGCGGCGCAGGGCGCCGACATCGTGGCCGTCGATCACCCCCATGTAGGCGAGGTCGAGCTCCTCGAAGAACAGGCCGGGCGCCCAGTAGGCCTTGATCGCCGCTTTGACCTCGGGGCCGAGCCGCTCGATGCGGCGCCCGAGCCCAAGCGGAAGCTGGGTGAGGCGCTCCTCGGCGCTCGAGCGCGCCTGGTACCAGCGCGGGTTCAGGCGGATACGCTGGAAATAGCCCGACAGCGCGCCGACGTTGGGCGAGATCGACATCCCGTTGTCGTTCAGGACGATCACGATCGGCGTCTGCAGCCCCCCGGCGAGGTGGAGCGCCTCGTAGGCGACCCCGCCGGTGAGGGCACCGTCGCCGATCACGGCGACGACCTTGCCGTCCTCGCCGATCCCCTTCCGCATCGCCTCCTTCAGCCCGACGGCGTAGCCGATCGAGGTGGAGGCGTGGCCCGCGCCCATGACGTCGTGCTCGGACTCGAACACCGAGCAGAACGGCGCCAGGCCCTGGTACTGGCGAATCGTCCCGAGCTGGTCGCGGCGCCCGGTGAGCACCTTGTGGGGATAGGCCTGGTGGCCGACGTCCCAGACGATCTTGTCGCGGGGCGAGTGGAGGAGGCTGTGCAGGGCGACCGCCAGCTCGCAGGTGCCGAGGTTGGCGCCGAAGTGGCCGCCGATCTCGCCGATCGTGTCGATGATCAGCTTCCGGAGCTCGCCCGAGAGCTGCTGGAGCTGCTCCTCGGAGAGGCCCTTCAGATCGGCGGGCCCGTTGACCCGCGCGAGCAGCCCCTTGCCTGAGCCTTCGCGCTCGTGCTTTCTCTTCGCCATCAGGTGTGCCGGGTGTGGATGAAGTCGGTGATCAGCCTGAGGTCGTCGTTTCTGGGATTCGCGTCGGCGAGGGCGGCGCTGGCCCTCCGGTGCGACTCCGCGGCCAGCTCCCTGGCCCGGTCGAGGCCGAAGGCGCTGACGTACGTGAGCTTGCCATGCCGCTCATCGCTTCCGCTCGGTTTTCCCAGCTCCTCATCGCTTCCGATCACGTCCAGTATGTCGTCGACGATTTGGAACAGCACCCCGAGCTCGTCGGCAAAAAGGCGATAGTGAATTGTCTCAGGTTCGGGTACTTCGCCGAGCACGAGCGCTATCCCCACGCTGGCTGCAATCAGACGCCCGGTCTTGAGCGCCTCCATCTCGCGAAGGCCCTCGAGATCCTCCTCCGATCGCCCCGGGGCCCCGCCCTCCGCGGCCGCCTCGAACACGGTCACGTCCACGTACTGGCCTCCGACCATGCCGTCGACGCCCGTCGCCGCGGTCAGCTCCCGCAACGCTGCCAGCACCCGCTCGGGCTCGCCCCGCTGGCGCTCGCAGAGCAGCCTGATCGCCTCGGCGAAGAGGCCGTCCCCCGCGAGGATGGCGACGTTCTCGCCGAACTTGACGTGGGAGGTCGGCATTCCGCGCCGCAGCTCGTCGTCGTCCATCGCGGGCAGGTCGTCGTGGATCAGCGAGTAGGTGTGGATCAGCTCGATCGCGGCCGCGGCGGGTAGCATCGCCTCGGGATCGCTGCCGACGGCGCGGGCCGTCGCCAGGGTGAGGACGGGGCGGATCCGCTTCCCTCCCGCGAGCAGCGAGTAGCGCATCGCCTCCTCCAGCCCGGCGGTCGAGGGGCGCTCGGAGAACGCGAGCTCCCTCAGGTAGGAGTCGACCAGCTCCCGCAGGTCCTCGGGGTAATCGCTCATCGCGGACGCTCAGGCTTCGCGGGCCTCGGCCGCGGACCGCAGCGCCCGATCGACCTCCTCGCCCGCGCGAGCCGCCAGCTCCGAGGCCTCGCGAACGAGCTCGGCCGCCCGCTCCTGGTCGAGGTCGCCCTCGAGCTCCGCGGCAAGCTTCTCGAGCCGCGAGCTGATCGAGTCGAGATCGTCGCTGGCCATCACCCGGGCAAGCTACCGATCGCCGCGCGGCCCGTCGCCTCTCGGCTCGCTCACGCCGGGCTCTCGACCGCCGCGCCGAGGATGCCGTTCACGAACCCGGGCGCGTCGGTGCCGCAGTACCGCTTGGCGAGCTCGACCGCCTCGTCGATCGCGACCTCGACCGGCACGTCCTCGCGATGGAGCGCCTCGTACAGCGCCACTCGCATGATGCTTCGCTCCAGGGGCGCGATCCGCTCGAGCGCCCAGCACTCGGAGTGGCGCGCGATCAGCTCGTCGAGCTGGGCGCGGTTCGCCTCCGCCCCCTCGGCGAGCGCGCGGGTGAACGGCTTCGCGCCCTCGAGGAGCTCGGCCACGGGCCTGCCGGTGACGTCGTGCTGGTAGAGGGCGAAGACGGCGTCTCGCCTTTGCTCCGATCGCCTCATCTCGAGCCTACGCGCGCGACACGTACTCGCCGTTGCGAGTGTCGACGCGTACCCGCTCTCCCTCCTCGACGAACAGCGGCACCCGGACCACCACCCCGGTCTCGAGGGTGGCGGGTTTGGAGCCGCCGCCCGAGGCCGTGTCGCCCTTGAGCCCCGGCTGGGTCTCGGCGACGGTCAGCTCGACGGCGCTCGGCACCTGGACGTCAGAGGGCCGCTCGTCCACGATCAGCAGGTCGACCTCGGAGTTCGGCGGCGTCCACTTGAGCGCGTCGCCCGCGACCGACTTCGGGATCTCGATCTGGTCGTAGGTGGAGCTGTCCATGAACACGGCCGAGTCGCCCGACTCGTAGAGGAACTGCATCTTGCGGGACTCGGTTCGCACCGGGCGGAACTTCTCCCCGGCCTTGAAGGTCTTGTCGATCACGGCGCCGTCGTCCACCCGCTTCAGCCTCGAGCGCACGAAGGCGCCGCCCTTGCCGGGCTTCACGTGCTGGAACTCGACGATCCGAAAGACCGTCCCGTCCACCTCGATATGGGTGCCGTTCTTGAACTGATTCGTGCTAATTTGCATATTGCTTTAGGATCGTAGCTAGATGGCCATAGACAGGTTCCCACCGGGCACCGTTGTTGGAGGCTACATACGCGTGTCCCGCATTGGCGGTCGGGCCGGCGACGGCTATATCTCCCCCGACGTCCAGCGCGAAGCGATCGAGCGTTATGCGGCTAAGCTGAAGTTCGAGATCCCGGCTGACGCCTGGTTCGACGACCAGGATTACTCGGGCGGGAATCTCGACCGCCCCGGTTGGGAGGAGCTTGTTACGCGGATAAGCGCCCGGGAACTGCAAGGGGTGATTGTCCACTGCATAGATCGCTTCGCCCGCAATGTTCCTGATGGCGCGGCCGAGATCCGCCGTCTCAGGGACGACCGCAAGGCCTTCTTCGGCTCGGCGACCGAGCGGATGGATGCAGCCACCGACCAGGGCCAGTACATGCTGCAGCAGTTCCTGAACAACGCCGAGCTGCAGCTCAACACCTTGAAGTCCGGCTGGCGTCGGACCAAGGAGCGGGCCATCGCTCGCGGCGCCCACATCGGTCCAACACCGCTCGGATACAGGCGGGTACCCAAGGGCCAGGAGCGCTCGGGTTGCCTGGATCCGGATCCTGCATGGAAGCCGGTCATCAGGGCTCTGTTCAAGCGAGCCGCCCAAACCTCGGAGGGCAACCGATTCCTGGCTAGGTGGGCCAACGCTAAGCACCCGCGGCCAGACGGAATGCGATGGACAGCAACGACAGTGGGTCACGTTTTGGCGAACCGCGTCTACCTCGGCGAGGTCGCCTACCGACCCCGAAGGGACGACTTCTCCCCCCTGGTTAATCCGGAGGCCCATCGCCCACTCGTCGACCCAGCGACGTGGCACCTGGCACAGCGGAAGCCCGGCCTCCAGAAGACCAACTCTGGCCCCGAGAACCTGCTCAGCGGCCTCATCCGCTGCGCTGGATGTCGTTACCGGATGTCGGCTAGCCGCGGTGGTAACAACATACGCGTCTACCGGTGCGTGGGAGACCACGGGGCGGGAAAGTGCCCCGCGCCGGCAGTGATCATCCCTGCGAAGATCGAGCCTTGGGTACTCGAGCAAGTTCGCTCCCAGTGGCAGACTCGACTCGAGCTCGTCACCAGTGATCCGACTTCTGACTCGGATATCGGGGACGCAGTCGACCACCTGGAACGGACACGGAGGGAGCTCTCCGAATTTGCCGCTGACCTCGAAGCGCGGCGCCTCTTAGGCGACGAGTACCACCCTGCGATGGAGGCGCGAGTCAGAGCAGTCGAAGCCGCTCAGGCCGAGGTCAAGCGCCTAGGAGGCGACCGGCAGAAGCTCCCCTTGACCGTCATCAACTGGAGTGACCTCAGCCACAGCGAGACTCGCGAGGTCCTTGCCGGAGCGATCGACGCCGTCTTCGTCCGCCAGGGGCGCGGCCTCCCGGCCGAGGAACGCGCCGTCATTGTGTGGGCCGGCGAGCTCGACGACGACGTTCCCGCCCGGGGGCGTCCGGCGGCCGCCCTGCGCTCCTTCACCTGGCCGGAGGAGGACTAGCCCGTCCTAACCCCGAGTTGTCCCAACAACTCGGCCTCATCTCACCGTTCCCATCTTGCGGGCGCCGAAGACGATATCCGCCGGCACCCGGCCCTTGGTCAGCCTGCCCGTGTGGGCCCGATCGCGGTTGTAGTAGCCCAGGT
>JBKPIY010000076.1:0-10962 GCA_046730475.1 Actinomycetota bacterium | reverse complement strand
GGCCAGTTCGAGATCGTCAGCGAGCCCTGCGGCGGTGGCTCGTACTTGACCGTCTGCACGCTCTGCTTGCTGCTGCCCTCGATGCCGCCGCCGCCGCCGCAGGCGGCCAGCGCCAGGGCGGCGCCGAGCATCACCAGCGCGGCGATCGGGCCCCGCATCCTCTTACTGATCACGATTCCTCTCCTTCGTTGTCATTCGAGTTCAAGTCCTGCCCCGACTGATGCACCAGTTGCATGTGCTCGGGCGCCCACGACAGGCGCACGCTGGCCCCGCCGCCGGGGAACCGCTGACGCTCCGCCTCGTTCGTGTTCGGGCACAGCACCGTCATCCGGACGCCGTCGGCCAGCCTCACGATCATCTGGGTCGACGTCCCCAGATACAGGGAGCTCTCGACGACGCCCTCGACGCCCGGAAGGTCTCCGTTCGAGCGCTCCTCGACCCGCGCGATCTGGAGCTTCTCGGGTCGGACGACGGCGTGACAGCGCTCGCCGGGGGCGAACCCGTCGACCGCGGTGGTGACGCTCACTCCGCTGTCCAGCTTCACCTCGCCGTTCGCTCCCGGCGAGGAGACGGTGCCGGGCATCAAGTTGGAGACCCCGATGAACCCCGCCACGAAGGTGGTCGAGGGTCGCTCGTAGACCTCCTCGGGCTCGGCCACCTGCTCGATCCGGCCGCGGTTCATCACCGCGATCCGGTCCGACATCGTCAGCGCCTCCTCCTGGTCATGGGTCACGTACACGAACGTGATTCCGACCTCGCGCTGGATCTTCTTCAGCTCCACCTGGAGACCCTTGCGGAGCTTCAAATCCAGCGCCCCGAGGGGCTCGTCGAGGAGCAGCACCGACGGCAGGTTGACGAGGGCGCGGGCGAGGGCGACGCGCTGCTGCATCCCGCCCGAGAGCTGGGAGGGCTTGCGGTTGGCCTCGGCGGCGAGCCCGACCCGCTCGAGCTCCTCGCGCACCCGGCGCTTGACCTCGTGCTTGTCGACGCCCTTCCGCTTGAGGCCGAAGGCGACGTTCTCGGAGACGCTCAGGTGGGGGAAGAGCGCGTAGCTCTGGAAGACCGTGTTGGTGGGCCGCTTATGGGGGGGAAGGGAGGCGACGTCGTTGCCGTCGATCAGGATCTCGCCGGCGGTCGCCTCCTCGAAGCCGGCGATCATCCGCAGGGTGGTCGTCTTCCCGCACCCGCTCGGGCCGAGCATCGTGAAGAAGCCGCCCTTGTCGATCGCGAGAGTGAGATCGTCGACGGCGATCAGGTCGCCGAACGCCTTCGTCACCGACCGCAACTCGACGGTCGGCTCTCCGTGCGCGGCGCTGTGCGCTCCTTCGCTCAAGGCTCTGCTCCCGATACCAACGTCCAATCTAGCGCCCTCCGCACTCCGACGGGCACCGGGCCAAGGCACGGTGTTCGACCCCCTCGGCCCCGTCCAAGGGGGGGCCCGCCACGGCTCTGCTCTCCATTCCTCTGTCCTTCTCCTCTCCGGCGCACAGGCCCCGGGTCGATACGACGGCGAGGCTATGCCAGGGTCGGGGGGACCGCAAGATGCGAAAGCCCCAAAAGTGGGAGGCCTGCTTGTACGAGATGGACAACGCCCCGTGCCCTAGTTTTCACATATTTCCGTTGCGCGCGGAACGGCGCCGAGCTACGGTTGTACAGGTAGGCAAGTAGGATCGAACCGGAGGAAAGATGGCAAGTACGACCGTCAAAGAGCGAGCCGTCCTCGACTCAGGCCAGCTTCAGGAGCTCGCGCGCCGCAACCTGTGGATGCACTTCTCGCGCATGGGCGCCTATGGCCCCGAGCAGGAGATCCCGATCATCGCCAGGGCCGAGGGCTGCTACGTCTGGGACGACAAGGGCAACCGCTACCTCGACGGGCTCTCCGGTCTCTTCTGCGTAAACGTCGGCCACGGCCGCCCCGAGCTGGCCGAGGCCGCGGCCGCCCAGGGGCGTGACCGCCTCGACTACTTCCCCCTGTGGAGCTACGCCCACCCGGGCGCGATCGAGCTCGCCGCCCGGGTCGCCGACCTGGCGCCCGGTCCGCTCAACCGGGTGTTCTTCACCTCCGGCGGCTCCGAGGCCGTCGAGTCGGCGCTGAAGCTCTCCCGCGCCTATCACCGTATGACCGGCCACGCCGGCAAGCACAAGGTGGTCGCCCGCAAGATCGCCTATCACGGCACCTCCATGGGCGCCCTCTCGGCGACGGGGATCCCGGGCCTTCGGTCCCAGTTCGAGCCGCTCGGCGTCCAGGGCGTGCACGTCCCCAACACCGACGAATACCGGTGGCCGGCCGATCGCGACCGGCTCTGGGCCGCGAACAAGATCGAGGAGCGGATCCAGTTCGAAGGGCCCGACACCGTCGCCGCCGTGATCCTCGAGCCGCTCCAGAACGCGGGCGGGTGCATCCCTCCACAGGAGGGCTACTTCCAGCGCGTCCGCGAGATCTGCGACCGCTACAACGTGCTCCTGATCTCCGACGAGGTGATCTGCTCGTGGGGCCGGCTCGGCTACTACTTCGGGTGCGACCGCTACGACTACCTCCCGGACATCATCACCACCGCCAAGGCGATGGCCGGCGCGTACATCCCGATGGGTGCGATGATCGCTTCGGACCGGTTGTACGAGCCGTTCGCCAAGGGCACTGAGATGTTCGCCCACGGCTTCACCTTCGCCGCCCATCCCGTCGCCTGTGCGGTGGCGATGGCGAACATCGACATCCTGGAGCGCGAGGACCTCTGCGGGCGCGTGCTCGCCAAGGAAGGCGAGCTCCGCCAGGCGCTCGAGTCCCTGTACGACATCCCGATCGTCGGCGACGTGCGTGGCGACGGGTACTTCCACGCGATCGAGCTGGTCAAGGACAAGGACACCAAGGAGACCTTCACCGACGAGGAGTCCGAGGACCTGCTGCGTGGGTTCCTCTCCGGGGAGCTCTACCGGCGCGGGTTGATCTGCCGCGCCGACGACCGCGGCGACCCGGTGGTCCAGCTCTCTCCGCCGCTGATCGCCGACACCGAGCAGTTCGAGGAGATCATCGCCGTCCTCAGGCCGGTGCTGGAAGAGGCCTCGAACCGGGTAGGCATCTAGATGGCCGCGGAATCGATCGACTGACACTCCCATGCTGACCGTCGACAGCCTCACCTCGGAGCTTGGGCTGGAGCTCGCGGCCGGGGCCGAGGTCGCCGACGAGCGCCCGATCCGCTGGGTGCATATGTCGGAGCTGTCGGACCCGACCCCGTGGCTGTCTGGCGGCGAGCTTCTGCTGACGACCGGGATCGGCCTCGACACCGCGGCGCGTCAACGCGAGTACGTTCGCCTCCTCGCCGAGAGCGAGCTGGCGGGGCTTGGCTTCGGGACCGGGTTCGACCACCCCAGCCTGCCCAGGGCGCTGGTGGCCGAGGCGGAGAAACTCGGCTTCCCGGTGTTCGAGGTCCCCTACGAGATGCCGTTCATCGCGATCACCGAGGCCGCCTTCAGCCGCTTGGTGAACGAGCAGTACGACGTCCTCTCCCGGGGAATCGCGGTGAACGAGCGGCTCGAGCGCCTCGTCCTCCAGGGCGGGGGGCTCGACGAGGTGGCCCGCGAGATCGCCGCCGCGATCGGCGGAAGCTCGGTCGTCCTCGATACGGGCGGCGAACCGATCGCCCACGGCGGGCGGCGGCTCGCAAACGAGACCCTGGAGGAGCTTCGGGCGGAGGTTCGCTCCCGCGGCTCGGCCGCCGCCCCGTTCGTCCCCCCGCCCGACGAGCTGCGCGGCCGCGCCCTCGCCCATCCGGTGTCCCCCCGGGGCCGCGCCGCCGAGGCCTGGCTGGTGGTGGTGCGGCGTTCCGGCGAGCTGGGGGACTTCGAGCGCCTCTGCGTCCAGCAGGCGGCCGTGGTGGTCGCGCTCGAGTTGATGCGCGACCGGGTTGCGCGGGAGACCGAGCGGCGCCTGGCCGGCGAGGTGCTGGCGGCCGCGCTGTCGGGCCGTCTCGCCTCGATCGACGTCCACGACCGGCTCGCCCCCTTCGGGATCGGCGACATTGCCGCCGTCCTCGTGTTCGAGCTCGCAGACCCCGAGGCGGCCCAGTCCACCCTCGTCGACCACCTCGGCTCCGAGGGCCGCTCGGCGCTGGTCGCGCCTCATACCGCCGGCCGCCGCGAGCTGCTGTGCGCGGTGATCGACGCCGCCGACGGCGATCCGGTCGAGGTGGCGCGGGGCGCCTGGGCCGCGCTCCAGTCGGCCCACGGCACCGCCCGCGCCGCCGCCAGCCGCGCCGCCCCGACCGACCGGGTTCGCAACTCCTTCCACGAGGCGCGCTGCGCCCTCGAGGCGACCGGGTTCTCCAACGGCGCCGCCCCGGACGTCGCCTCGCACCGTGACCTCGGCGCCTTCACCCTGCTGCTTTCGGTCCAGGACGGCGAGGCGCTGCGTCTCTACTGCGAGAGCGTCCTCGGCCCAATCGAGGAATCCGACGAGCGCTACGCGGGCGAGCTGCTCCGCTCGCTGGAGGCCTTCATCGAGCGGAATGGGCACTGGGAGCGGGCCGCGAGCGACTGCTATTGCCACCGGCACACCCTCCGCTACCGGATCCGCAGGGTCGAGGAGCTGACCGGAAGAGACCTGAGCCGGGCGAATGACCGGGTCGAGCTCTGGCTCGCGCTCAGGGCGAGGGAGCTGATCGCATGAGACCAGGATCGAACGGCGGCTGGCCGGCGATGCCTGCGCGGCCGGCGTGGGGCGGGTGGTCCGTCGACTTCGGCGAGCCGATCGGCGAGGGCGACACCATCCACACCCCGCGCTCGAAGGTTCGGACGTTCGGGGAGAGCTTCGGAGGCCGCGAGGCGGGTTTCAGGCTGTCTCTGGCGCCAGCGGTGCTGGAGCACGTGCGGGACCTGGTGGGGGCGAGCGAGGAGCGGATCGCCGAAGTCGCACGCTCCGCATCGCCCCCATCGCCGCACACCGTCTCCGTCCAGCTCGTCGACGCGTTCGCGGGCGACCGGGCGGTCGGGGTCCGAAGTCTCACCACCCCCCACGGCGAGTGGGGCCTCGGCGATGGGATCGTCTCCACCGCCACCCCCGCCGCCGCGGCCGTGGCGCTGCTTGCCCGCGGGGGGATCGAGGCGCGGGGAGCGCTGCCGTCCGAGAGCTGCATCGACGCCGACGAGATGTTCGCCGAGCTCGAGCCGCGCGGGGTCGAGGTCACAATCGAGTCCGGGCCGAGAAGGGAGGTGCCCGCGTGAGGGTCGGAGTTCCCACCGAGATCAAGGACGATGAGTATCGCGTCGCCCTTACGCCGGTCGGCGTCCGCGAGCTCCGCGAGCATGGCCACGCGGTCGTGATCCAGGCGGGTGCCGGAGAGGGCAGCGCGATCCGCGACGCCCACTATCAGGCCCAGGGAGCGCGAATCGTCCCTGACGCCGAGGCGGTCTTCGCCGAGGCTGAGATGGTGCTCGGGGTGAAGGAACCGCAGCCCTCCGAGGTCGAGATGCTGCGTCCCGAGCACACCTTGTTCACCTATCTGCACCTGGCGCCGGCCCCCGAGCTGACCAGAGTGCTCCAGGAATCCGGGGCGATCTGCGTCGCCTACGAGACGGTCGAGGACGAGCTCGGTCGGCTCCCGCTCCTCGCGCCGATGAGCGAGATCGCGGGCAAGATCGCCACCCAGGCCGGCGCCTTCATGCTGGAGAAGCCGCTCGGCGGTCGCTGCATCCTCCTCGGCGGGGTTCCCGGGGTGGCGGCGGCGACGGTGATGGTGATCGGTGGCGGCGCGGTGGGGATGAACGCCGCCTTCATCGCGATCGGGATGGAGGCCGACGTGTTCGTCTTCGATGTCTCGATCGACCGCCTTCGCGAGCTCGACGTCGCCCTCGGCGGCCGGTGCTCGACCGTCTACAGCTCCACCCTCGCGGTCGAGGAGATGCTGCCCCGCGCCGACCTGGTGATCGGCGCCGTCCTCGTCCACGGCGCACGCGCCCCGAGCGTGGTCAAGCGCGACCAGCTGAAGCTGATGAAGCCGGGGGCTGTCCTGGTCGACGTCGCGATCGACCAGGGCGGCTGCTTCGAGACCTCGCACGCCACCACCCACCGCGACCCGACCTTCGAGGTCGATGGGATCATCCACTACTGCGTCGCGAACATGCCCGGCGCCGTTCCGATCACCTCGACCTACGCCCTCACCAACGCCACCCTCCCCTACGTGCTCGCCCTCGCCGATCACGGCGTCGCCGAGGCCGCCCGCCGCGACCCGGGCCTCCGCCTGGGGGTGAACGTGGCCCGGGGCAAGGTGACCCACCCGGCGGTGGCCGAGGGGGTGGGAGCCGAGTACATCCCGGCTGAGGAGGTGCTGGGGATCGCCCCGGCCCCCGAGAACGGAGCCGCGGGTGACGGCGCCGCCGAGGTGACGGCGCACGCCTCCGCCAAGACATAATCCCTCTACCTACCGAACCAGGAGGAGAACGAGCAGATGGCAACCGCAGCCGCCGAAGCCACCAAGGTGATCGAGCTTCAGAACATGATCGACGGCGAGTTCATCGCCCCCTCGGGCGGTGAGATGGAGGACGTCGTCAACCCGGCGAACGGCGAGGTGATCGCCCGCTCGCCACTGTCAAGCGAGGAGGACGTCGACCGGGCCGTGAAGGCGGCGCGGAGGGCGTTCGAGAGCTGGCAGAACACCACTCCGGCGCAGCGGCAGGAGCTCCTCCTCAAGCTCGCCAACGCCTTCGAGGAGCGGGCCGAGGAGATCGCAGACCTCGAGGCGGCCGACGCCGGCAAGCCGCGGGGGTCGGTGATGGACGACGAGGTCCCGCCGATGGTCGACCAGCTCCGCTTCTTCGCCGGGGCGGCGCGCCTGCTGGAGGGCCGCTCCGCCGGCGAGTACATGGAGGGCTACACCTCCTTCATCCGGCGCGAGCCGGTCGGGGTGGTGGGCCAAATCACCCCCTGGAACTACCCGCTGATGATGGCCGTGTGGAAGATCGGCCCGGCGCTCGCGACCGGCAATGCGATCGTGCTGAAGCCGGCTGAGACCACTCCGGTGACGACCATGAAGCTGCTGGCCGAGATGTGCGCCGAGATCTACCCGAAGGGGGTGATCAACTTCGTCGCCGGCCACGGCCAGCCGACCGGCGCAAGCCTGGTGAAGCATCCGGAGGTGGACATGGTGGCGCTCACCGGCTCCCCCGAGACCGGGAAGTGGATCGCCCGCGAGGCTTCCGACCCCCTCAAGCGGGTCCACCTCGAGCTCGGCGGCAAGGCGCCGGTGGTCGTCTTCGACGACGTCGATATGGAGTCGGCGATGGAGACGATCGCGGGCACGGGCTACTTCAACGCCGGCCAGGACTGCACCGCCGCCACCCGGGTGCTGGCCTCGAAGAGGGTGTTCGACGATGTCGTCTCGGGCCTCGCCGAGCAGGCCAAGACCTACAAGACGGGCGACACCTTCGACCCGGACACGGTCCTCGGGCCGGTCAACTCCGAGCGCCAGCGCGAGCGGGTCGAGGGCTTCCTCGAGCGCAAGCCGGAGGGCGCCGAGGTGGTGGCCGGCGGGAAGCGGCCTGATTTGCCGGGCTTCTTCCTCGAGGCGACGGTCGTCGCCGGGCCCGAGCAGGAGTCGGAGATGATCCAGCAGGAGATCTTCGGCCCGGTGATCACGGTCCAGCAGTTCGACGACGAGGCGAAGGCGATCGAGTGGGCCAACGGGACCAAGTACGGCCTTGCCTCATCGGTCTGGACCCGCGATATCGGCCGCGCCATGCGAGTCTCGAAGGCGCTGCGGTTCGGGTGCGTGTGGATCAACGACCACATCCCGATCGTCGCCGAGATGCCCCACGGCGGCTACAAGCAGTCCGGCTACGGAAAGGACCTGTCGATCTACGGGGTCGAGGACTACACCCTGATCAAGCACGTGATGACCAACATCTCGTAGCGTCTCCAGCGCGCTGAGTAGAACGCCGAGTGGGCGAGCCCGCGCCCGGCGGGGATCCATAGGGGAGAGGCAGCAGGTAGCGGACGGACGGCGTCGGCTCCTTTGCCCGGAGGATCAGGGGACGACGACGGCGCTCTCGGCGCTGGCGGCGGGGGCGGCGCCGGCGCGGCCGACGACGGCCTCCTCGCGGGTGAGGCGGTGGGCGAGATAGACGGGGATGATCGAGATCAGGACGACGATCACGGCGACGACGTTGACGATCGGCACCCGCGGGCCCCGGAAGAGGTTGGTGAAGATCCAGATCGGCAGGGTCTGCTGGCCCGCCCCAATCGTCAGGTTGGTGACGATGATCTCGTCGAATGAGAGAGCGAAGGCGAGCAGGGCGCCGGCGACGACGGCGGACTGCATGTTCGGGAGGGTGATGTGGCGGAAGGTTTGCCAGGTGTGGGCGCCGAGGTCGGACGAGGCCTCCTCGAGGGAGCCCGACACCCGGCGGAGGCGGGCGATCACGTTGTTGTAGACGACCACGATGCAGAAGGTGGCGTGGGCGATCACGACCGTGAGCAGGCCGAGGCTGATCCCGAAGACTTGGGTGAAGGTGTCGCTGAGGGCGAGCGCGGTGACGATCCCCGGCAGTGCGATCGGGAGGATCACCAGGAAGGAGATGGTCTCCCGCCCGAAGAACCGGTGCCGGGAGACCGCGAACGAGGCCAGGGTGCCCAGGAGGATGGCGATCGCGGTGGCGACCGCCCCAACCTTGAGCGAGGTGACGAAGGCATCACGGGCGCCTGAGTCCTTGACCGCCTCGCCGAACCAATGGGTGGTGAGGCTGTCAAGGGGCCAGCTCTGGGTGATGCCGCCGTTGAAGGCGTAGACCGCGATCACGATCAGGGGGATGTAGATGAAGGCGAGGGTGATCCCCACCCCAACGCGCAGCAGGTTGCGTGTTCGGCGGGAGACCGTCATAGGTGCTCGAACGCCCCCATCCGCCTGGCGATCAGCAGGTAGATGACCATCACCAGGATTGGAATCGTCGTCAGGGCGGAGGCGAATGGGAGGTTGTTGGCGTGGTTGGCGGCGATGACGGTGCCGATTACCTGGAGGTTGGGCGCGACCAGCGACGGAGCGATGTAGTCGCCCAGGGTGAGGGAGAAGGTGAAGATCGAGCCGGCGACGACCGCCGGAAAGGCCATCGGCAGGATCACCCGCCGGAACGTGGTCCAGGGGTGGGCCCCGAGGTCATCGGACGCATTCAGGAGCGAGTTCGGGATCCGTTCGAGGCCGGCGTAGATCGGGAGGATCATGTACGGGAGCCACAGGTAGCTCTCTACCAGCCACAAGGCGGTGGCACCGTAGCCGGGGCCGTGGAGGCCGATCGGGTCGAGCGCCCAGTTCAGAATCCCGCCCGAGGACAGGATCGTCCGCCAGGCGTAGACCTTGACCAGGTAGAACGACCAGAGCGGCATCAGGATGGCGACAACGAGCAGGCCCTTGGTCCTTGGCTTGGCGAGCTTGGCAATGTAGAAGGCGATCGGGAAGGCGAGCAGGGCGTCGGTGGCGGTGGTCGCCGCCGCGATCCCGATCGTCCGCCCGACGACGTGGCGATAGACGGGCTGGTCCACCAGCTCCTTGAAGTTGTCGAGGCTGAAGGTCTTGATCGGCTCGCCGCTGAGGGCGTCGACTCCCCAGAAGGCGGCGATCAGGAGGACCGCGAGCGAGCCCAGGTAGCCGACCACCAGCCATCCGACCGGGCCGGCGAGCAGGGCGCCGACCTGGAGGCGCTCGCGGCCGTGGAAGAGGTCGGCGAGCCTGCGGCCCGCCGACCTCCTTGGCGCCGACGCCAGTGCGTCAGCTGCTTCCATCGGGCGTGTCGGTCACGGGGTGCGCGAGCTTCCGGTCACCCCTTGATCTCGGTCCAGGCCGAGACCCAGTCGTGGTTGTCCTTGCAGACGTTGCCCCTGTCGTCGCCACAGTCCGCCACCGGGGTGATCCAGTAGTAGACCCGACTCCAGAAGTTCGGATCCGCCGCGTGGTACTTCTTGCAGAACTGCGGATCCGGGGGGAACCCGTCGGCCTTGGCCGCGGCCTCGAGCGTCGACGTGTCGCACGCCTTGCTCTGCGCCGGCGCCTCGCCGAAGTACTGAGCGACCTCGGCGTTGGCCATCGGGGACTCGATGAAATTCATCCACTTGTACATGCAGTTGGGGTGTGCTGCGTGAGAGGAGATCATCCAGGTGTCCGACCACCCGGTCGCCCCCTCCTTCGGCAGGAACCCCTCGCTCGCCGGTGAGGCGGCCACGTGGGTGCCCTGGTCGAGCAGGGCGAAGTACTGGTACTGCCAGGTGGTGCCGACCTGGTCATCGCCGTTGGCGAACGACTGGATCTGCGCCGCCGCATCGGCCCAGTACTCGCCGACGTTCGGCCGCTGCGCCTTCAGCAGGTCGACGGCGGCGTTGAACTGCTCGTCGTCGAGCTCGTACGGGTTATCGATCCCGAGATCCGGCCGGTGGGTCTTCAGGTACACGGCCGCGTCGGCGATGTACACCGAGTCGTCGTAGACGCTGATCTTCCCCTTGTACTTCGATGCCTTGCTCGAATCGAGGATCACGTCCCAGGACGTCGGCGCGGGCTTCACGGTGTCGCTGTTCCACATCAGCAGGTTGGCCCCGCGGCCGTGGGGGACCCCGTAGGGGGTGCCGTCGACCGTGTTGTAGGGCTGATCCTTGAGGTCGTCGAACACCGTCTGGTAGTTCGGGACCAGGTCGAGGTTGACCGGGTCGACGTCCCCGCCGGCCACCAGGCGCAGCGAGGCATTACCCGAAGCCGAGACCCCGTCCCACTGGCCGGTCCTCATCAGGTCGACCATCTCGTCGGAGGTGCCGGCTTCCTTCAGCTTGATCTGACAGCCCGTCGCCTTCTCGAAATCGGACTTCCAGGGGTCGGCTACGTAGCCCGGCCAGGCGACGAGGTTCAGCTGTCCCTCCCCCGGCCCGACCGATTGCTGCGCTCCGCCGTTGTTGTTGTTGTTGCCTCCCCCGCCGCAGCCGGCCAGGGCCAGCAT